>JAEUHO010000032.1 GCA_016795345.1 Planctomycetia bacterium
GCCGCCGTCCGACCTCGGGCCCGTCGTCCCCGCGCCGCCGGACGGCGGCGGGCCGCCGCCGCCCGCGCCGCCGACGCCGCTTCACGGCACGCCGCCCGCGGTCCCCCTCTCGCCCGACGACCTCGAGCCGCCGGCCCCGGACGAGGCCGCGCCCGCGGCGCCGCGCGTGACGCTGCCGCCGATGCCGGCCGGGCCTCGCGTACCGTGGAGCGCGGCCTCGGACCCGGACCTGCCGGCGCTCCCGGCGGGCGTCGGCGTGGCCGACGCGCGCCCGTGGACCGCGATCGTGGTGCACCACTCCGCCACGCGGCGGGGGAGCGTCGCGCTCTTCGACACGCAGCACCGCGCGAAGGGCTGGGGCGGCGTGGGCTACGCCTTCGTCATCGGCAACGGGACCGACACGGGCGACGGCGAGATCGAGGTCACGTTCCGCTGGCGCGAGCAGCGCGACGGCGTGCACGCGAAGGGCTGGGACGACGTGTCCATCGGCATCTGCCTCGTGGGCAACTACGAGGAGACGCCGCCGACGCCCGCGCAACGCGAGGCCCTGGTGCGCCTCGTGCGGCACCTGCGGCGGCGCTTCTCGATCCCGGCGGAGCGCGTGGTGGCGCACCAGAAGCTGAACCCGACCGCGTGCCCCGGCCGCCTCTTCCCGATGCAGGACGTGGTCGCGGCGAGCGCGCCTTGAGCGGTGCGCCCGGACGGCGCGCCGTGACGACGGGGCGGTGACGGCCCGTGCGTGGCCCGCCGATGGACCGGGCCCGTGGACCGGGAGGATCGGCCGGGACGATGGGCCGGGACGATCCAACCGCGGGACGACCCGCCCGCCGTCCGGTGGCGCCGCGCGACGCGTGCGCCGGTCGTCGCGTCAGCGGTCCTCGACCGCGTCGTCGGCGAAGCCGGGGTAACGCAGGTCGAACTCGTGGTCGCCCGTCAGGGGCCACAGGACCGCGAAGTGGTGCAGCGCGTCCGAGAGCGCCAGCATGATGCCGAACATCCACGCGAGGTTCGCGAGCGCGGCCGGCATCGGGACGACCGCCGCCACGAGGATCAACACGAGCCCCGGATAGAGGTGGTGGATCCGCCAGCCGCGCGTGAAGCGCGCGAGCGTCCCGGTCTTCTCGGGCGAGGTCCAGCCGAGGCCGAAGCGGAGCGCGACGGTGGCGCCCTCGAGCAACACGGCGGCGAGGAGGCCCACACCGAGGACGGTGGGGGTCTCGAGGGTCGCGAGGGCGTCGAACATCCCTCCATGAAACCACGGTTCGCGGGCCGCGTCGGCCCGGTCGTGACTTCGGCCCCCCGGGGGGTCATCTTGGGGGCGTGACGCCGCCCGAACCCGCCGCCCGCCTGGCCGACGCCGCCGCTCGTTTCGGGTATCCCGCGGAGGCCGTGACGCGCCTCCTGGCGATGGTCGAGGCCGTCCTCGAGACCAACGAGGACGTGAACCTCACGGCGGCCAAGTCGCTCGACGCCGCCCTCGAGATCCTCGTGCTCGACGCGATGCCCGTCGCCGCCGCGTGGACCGCGGCCCGCCCGCCGCGGCGCGCGCTCGACCTCGGGACGGGCAACGGCTTCCCCGGCGCCGCCGTCGCCGCGCGCTGGCCGACGTGCCGCACGACGTTCGTGGACCGGCGCGCGAAGAAGGTGAACGCCGTCGGGCGATGCCTCGCGCGCGCGGGCTTCGCGAACGTCGAGATCGTCGCGTGCGACGGCCGCGAGCTGGTGCCGCACCAGCCGTCGCGGGCGCGCGCGTTCGACCTCGTGACCGTGCGCGCCGTCGGCGACCTCGCGCCGACCACGAAGGAGGCGGCGCCGCTGCTCGCGCCCGGCGGCCGGCTCGTCCACTGGAAGTCGGCCGACGTCGCCGCCGCCGAGGTGGCCGCGGGCGACGCGACCGCGCGGTCCCTCGGCCTCGCGCGCCGCGCCGACGTGCCGTTCCAGGTGGCGCCGGACCGGCCGCCGCGCGTGCTCGTGGTGTACGAGAGGCCCGCATGACGGCCGCGGGGCCCGACCCCGCCCTCTCCGTGATCGTCCCCGCGCTCGACGAGGGACCGCACGTGCGGGCGCACCTCGCGCGGATCGTCGCCTCCGTCGCGCGGCTCGGGCGCCCCTTCGAGGTCGTCCTCGTCGACGACGGCAGCGCCGACCAGACCGGCGCCGAGGCGCGCGCGGCCGCCGCCGCCGACCCGCGCGTCCGGGTCGTCGCGCACGCGCGGAACCTCGGCAAGGGCGCGGCGCTCGCGACGGGCTGCGCGGAGGCCCGCGGCGAGGTCCTCGTCTTCCTCGACGCCGACCTCGAGATCTCGCCGGACGAGATCGGCCCGCTGCTCGCGCGGATGGACGCCGCCGGCGCCGCCGTCGCCGTGGGCAGCAAGTACGCCCCGGGCGCGCACGAGCACCGGCCGTGGCACCGCGCGCTGCTCTCCCGCGTCTACCTCGGCGTCACGTCGGTCCTGTTCCGCCTCCCGATCCGCGACACGCAGACCGGCCTCAAGGCGCTGCGCCGCGACGTCGCGCGCGCGCTCGTCCCGGCGCTGCGCACGCGGCGCTGGGCGTGGGACGTCGAGCTGCTCCTGCTCGCGCACCGCGCGGGGGCGCGGATCGTCGCGGCGCCGGTCACGGTGGACTTCCGGCGGCCCGGCGTCCGCATCGGCGCCCGCGGGTTCCTCGACTCGGGCCTCGACACGCTCGCGGTGTTCCTCCGCGACCGCGGGCTCGGCGCGTACGGCCGCGCCGTGGCGCGAGCCGGGCGACGGGACCGCGAGGCCCGGCCGCCGACGCGCGTCGTGTTGTCGGGCGACGACCTCGGGCTGTGCGCGTCCGCCGACCGCGGGCTGCTCGAGGCCGCGGCCGCGGGCCGGCTGACCTCGCTCTCGTACCTCGCCGACGGGCCCACCGCCGCGGCCGCGGCCGCGGCGGCGCGACGCCTCGACCCGGCCCCCGACGTGGGCGTGCACCTCGACCTCGCGGCGCTCGCGGGCGGGAGCCTCGCGCGGTTCCTCGTCCGCACGCTGCTCGGGGGCGTGCCCGTGCGCGACGTCCGGCGGGCCGTGCGCGACGCCGTCGGCGCGGCGCGGGCGCGCGGCCTCGTCCCGACCCACGTCGACGCCCATCGCCACGCGTTCCTGCTCCCGTCCACCTTCCGCGCGGTGGTGGCGGAGGCCGCGCGGCTCGGCGTGCCCGGCGTGCGGCGGGCCGTGCCCGCGGGGCCGGTGCGGTGCGGGCCCGGCGTGGCGGGGCGGTGCAAGGGTGCGTTGTTGGCCGTGGCGGGCCTCGCGACGCGCGGCCTCGCGCGCGCGTACGGGCGCGTGGCGCCCGAGGGCATCGTCGACGCGGCGGTCGCGGCCGCGTGGGCGGCGTCGCCGCGGAGGCTGCCGCGCGGGACGTTCGAGGTGGTCGCGCACCCGGCCGCGGGGCCCGACGACGTCCCGGCCGGCGAACGCGGGCCGGACCGGGCCGCGGACGCGGCGTGCCTGGCGGGGTTGCGTGCGGCGCTCGAGGCCCGCGGCGCGCGCGTGGTCGCCTTCGGCGCGCTCGGGCGCGCGCGCGGCGCGCCGGTCGGATAGGGCCTGTCACGAAGCGATGCCGTCGCTTCCGGCCGGGGGCGGGGCGCCCCGCGCGGCGTCCCTCCTCGTCGGCGGGTCAGGCACGCGCGATCCTCGTCGCTCCTCGCGTTGCGCGCCCCGACGCACGGCCTCGGATCGGACTATCCAGTTCTGTGACGGCGCCATAGCGTGGGGCGGTCGCCGTCCGGAGGCAGGGCATGAGGTCGTGGTCGTCGCGTCGGTCGCTGTTCCTGTGCGCGCTGCTCTGCGGCGGGGCGGGCCTCGCGTCGGCGGAGGAGGGTGGCGGGGCCGGTGCGCCGGCGGCGCCCGTCGCCCCCGCGGCGCCCGTCGCGCCGGCCGGACCGGCCGCCCCGACCGCGGGGGCGACGCCGGCCGCGGACGGCTCGACGCCGGTGCCCGGCGGACGGCGGCTCTCGGACGTCGTGTACGGGCGCGGCAGCGGCCGCGACCTCGTGCTCGACCTCTACCTGCCGTCGGGCGAGCGGCCGCGGCCGACGCCGCTCGTCG
>JAEUHO010000053.1 GCA_016795345.1 Planctomycetia bacterium
GGGCCTCGAGCCGACGCGGCTCGAGCCCAACGGGTTCTTCTGCGTCGTCGGCGAGCGGACGAACGTGGCGGGCTCGCCGAAGTTCGCGGCGCTCGTGCGCTCGGGCGACCTCGAGGGCGCCGTCGCGGTCGCCAAGCAGCAGGTGGAGGCCGGGGCCAACCTGCTCGACGTCTGCCTCGACGAGGCGCTGCTCGACGGCCCCGCCACGATGACGCGGTTCCTCCGCCTCCTCGCGGCCGACCCGGCGGTCGCGCGCGTGCCGGTGATGATCGACAGCAGCGACGAGCGGGTGCTCGACGCGGGGCTCAAGTGCTGCCAGGGGCGCTCCGTCGTCAACTCGCTGTCGTTGAAGGACGGCGAGGCCGCGTTCCTCGCGCGGGCCGAGCGGGTCCGCCGGCTCGGCGCGTGCGCCGTCGTGATGGGCTTCGACGAGCGCGGGCAGGCGGCCGACCGCGCGCGCAAGGTCGAGATCGCGACGCGCGCCTACCGCCTGCTCGTCGACCGCGCGGGCTGGGCGCCCGGCGACGTGATCCTCGACCCGAACGTGCTCGCCGTCGCGACCGGGCTGCCGGAGCACGACCGGTACGCGCTCGAGTTCATCGAGGCCGTGCGCGAGATCAAGGCCACGCTGCCCGGCGCCAAGACGAGCGGCGGCATCAGCAACGTCTCGTTCGCGTTCCGCGGCAACCGCACGGTCCGCGAGGCCATGCACTCCGTGTTCCTGCACCACGCGATCCGCGCGGGGCTCGACATGGCGATCATCAACGCGGGCGCGCTCGCGGTCTACGCCGACATCCCGCCGGACCTGAAGGAGCTGGTCGAGGACGTGCTCCTCGCCCGCCGCCCGGACGCGACGGAGCGCCTGCTCGGGTTCGCGCGCGGCGCCACGGCCCCCGAGCGCGAGCGCGCGGGCCCGGCGGCCTGGCGGTCGCTGCCCGTGGGGGAGCGGCTCGCCCACGCGCTCGTCCACGGCGTGGACGAGTTCGTCGTCGCCGACGTCGAGGAGGCGCGGCAGGCGTCGGCCCGGCCCCTCGACGTGATCGAGGGCCCGCTGATGGACGGCATGCGCGTCGTCGGCGACCTGTTCGGCGCGGGCAAGATGTTCCTGCCGCAGGTGGTCCGCAGCGCGCGTGTGATGAAGAAGGCGGTCGCGCAGCTGACCCCGTACATCGAGGCCGCGCAGCGGGCCGGGCCCGTGGTCGCCCGGACGAAGGTGCTCCTCGCCACGGTCAAGGGCGACGTCCACGACATCGGCAAGGGCATCGTCGGCGTCGTGCTCGCGTGCAACGGCTTCGACGTCGAGGACCTCGGCGTCATGGTGGGGACCGAGAAGATCCTCGAGCGCGCCGTCGCCGGGAAGGCCGACGTCGTGGGGCTCTCGGGGCTCATCACGCCCTCCCTCGAGGAGATGGTGCGCGTCGCGGAGGCGATGTCGGCCCGCGGGCTCGACGTCCCGCTGCTGATCGGCGGCGCGACGACGAGCGCGGTCCACACGGCGGTCCGGATCGCGCCCGCGCGCCCCGGCGCCGTCGTGCACGTGCCGGACGCGTCCCGGGCCGTCGAGGTCGTCTCGGCGCTCACGGCGCCGTCGCCGGGCGACCGCGCGGGCTACGTCGAGCGCGTCCGCGCCGACCAGGAGCGGCTGCGGGGCGAGCACCGCGCGCGGGAGGCCACGGGGCGCATCGTCCCGCTCGCCGAGGCGCGGGCCCGCGCCCCGCGCAGCGACTGGGCCGCCGTGCCGCGCGAGACGCCGGCGTTCACCGGCGTGCGCTCGTACGACCCGTTCCCGCTCGCCGACCTCGTCCCGTGGATCGACTGGACGCCGTTCTTCCAGGCGTGGGAGCTCAACGGCCGCTACCCGTCGATCCTCGCGGACGCGCGGCTGGGGGCGCAGGCCCGGCGGCTGTTCGACGACGCCCGCGCGCTCCTCGACCGCATCGTGCGCGACGGCATCCTCGTGGCGCGCGGCGTGGCCGGCATCTTCCCCGCGGCGAGCGTCGGCGACGACATCGAGGTGTACGGCGGGGGCGGGCTCGCGGCCGTCTTCCACACGCTGCGCCAGCAGGGCGTCCGCGACGCCGCCGCCCCCTGCCTCGCGCTGGCCGACTTCGTGGCGCCCCACGGCGCCGCCGGCGGGGGCGACCACGTCGGGGCGTTCGTCGTCACGACGGGCCACGGCCTCGACGCGATCGTCGCGGCCGCGGAGGCCGCGCACGACGACTACCAGGCGCTGCTCGCCAAGGCGCTCGCCGACCGCCTCGCCGAGGCCTTCGCGGAGCGCCTGCACCGGCTCGTCCGCGAGGCGTGGGGCTACGGCGCCGCCGAGAGCGCGGCCCTCGACGACCTGCTGCGCGAGCGCTACCGCGGCATCCGCCCCGCGCCCGGCTACCCGGCGCAGCCCGACCACACCGAGAAGCGCACGATCTTCCGGCTGCTCGACGCCGAGGCCCGCACCGGCGCGCGCCTCACCGAGACGGACGCGATGTGGCCCGGCGCGTCGGTCTGCGGGCTCTACTTCGCGCACCCCGAGGCGCGCTACTTCGCCGTCGGCCGCGTCGGTCGCGACCAGGTCCTCGACTACGCCCGCCGCAAGGGCATCACCGTGGCCGACGCCGAGTCGCGCCTCGCGCCCGTCCTCGGCTACGAGCTCTGACGCCCGCGCACCGCCGCTCCGTCCGTGGCCGCAACCCTCTCCCGGGACCGCGAGGCCCGGTCGCCGTCGTCACGCCCGCGGTCGCGATCCGCCAGTCATCGACCGGCATCGATTGGCGGATCCGCCCGGGGGACGATCGGCAGACGCGCCAAACGGTGTCCGGCACCAGATGGCGCGTTTGACGGCCGGGGGACGATCGGCAGACGCGCCAGACGGTGTCCGGCACCAAATGGCGCGTTCGACGGCCGGGGACGATCGGCAGACGCGCCAAACGGTGTCCGGCACCAAATGGCGCGTTCGACGGCCGGGGGACGATCGGCAGACGCGCCAAACGGTGTCCGGCACCAAATGGCGCGTTCGACGGCCGGCCTGCGGATCGCGAAGCGGGCAACGTCCGCCGGCGATCCGCCAGTCATCGACCGGCATCGATCGGCTGATGGGGGACGGTCAGGTCGTCGTGCGCGGGTCGGCGGGCTTGCGGATCAACCAGATCGCGAGGCCCGCGAAGAAGATCGGGATCGCCAGGAACTGCGTCCACGACAGCGTGTCCGCGATCAGGAAGCCGCGGTCCGCGACGCGCGGCGCCGGGCCCGCGTCGCCCCGGAACAGGTCGAGGGTGGCGCGGCCGACGGCGTACAGCATCAGGAACAGGGCCGTCACGCGGCCCGTGGCCTTCGCCCGCTTGCCCACCAGCCCGAGCACGAAGAACAGGCCGAGCGCGAACAGCGCCTCGTAGACCTGGGTCGGGTGGATGTTCCGGAGCACGGCGTCGTTGGCCGGCTGGCTCGCCCACACGACGACCGGCGTGCCGTCCTCGAAGAGCTTGGCGACCGGGATGCCCCACGGCGCGTTCGTCACCTTGCCGAAGTCGTCGCCCGCGAGCAGCGGCGCGAGCCAGCCGACCGCCAGCGCGAGGCAGGCCCCGCGGACCAGCACGTCGAGGAAGGCGAAGCCCTTGAGCTCGGTCTCCTTCGGGAGCCACCACGCGAGCCACGCGAGCACGACCACGACGCCGCCGAACAGCAGGAGGCCGCCCTCCCAGATCTTCAGCAGCTTCAGCGGCGTGCGGGTGAACTCGTCGTAGTGGGCGATCGCGTACGCGAGGCGCGCGCCGAGCAGGCCCAGGAAGAGGATCGCGAAGCCGACGTTGAACGTCCGCTCCGGGTCGATGCCGAGGCGCTTCTCGGCCGCGCGCCGGGTCCACCAGGCGCCGACGAGGAAGCCGACGACGATCAGCGTCCCGTACGTGTAGATGTCGATCCCGCCGAAGATCGGGATCGTGAACAGCTTCTGACGCACGGTGTCCCCTCCCGGGCCCTAGGGTCCGAGCCAGCGCTCGCCCGCGGCCTAGTTGCCGCCGGCGTCGAGGTGCTTCTGGTACGCGGCCACGTCCATCAGGTCGTCGAGCTTCGTGCCCGCCGCGACCTTCAGCTTGGCGAGCCAGCCCGTCGCGAACGGGTCCTTCGCCAGCGGCGTCTGGTCGTTCGCGAGGCCGGCGTTGACCTCGAGGATCTCGCCGGCGAGCGGCGCGTACACCTCGCCGACCGCCTTGACGGACTCGACCTCGGCCAGCGTCTCGCCCTTGCCGACCTTCTTGCCCTTGGACGGGAGGTCGACGAAGACGAGCTCGCCGAGGTGCTCGACCGCGAAGTCGGTGATCCCGACGACGGCGGTCGTCCCCTCGAGGCGGACCCACTCGTGGGTCTTGGTGAAGCGGACGTTGGCGGGACGGTTGGCCATGGGAGCGGCTCCACGGGCGCCCTAGCGGGCGCGCTTGTAGAAGGGACCCTGGACGACCTCGACGGGCTGGCGCGAGCCGCGGACGTCCATCTCGAACTTCGTGCCGACGGCGGTGTGCGACAGCGGCACGAACCCCGTGCCGATGTTCTTGCCGACCGTGGGGCTGGCGGCGCCGCTGGCGATCATGCCCAGCTTGTTCGCGCCGTCGAAGAGCTCGTAGCCGTGCCGCGGGACGCGGCCGGAGTGCGCGACGAACGACACCAGCCTCCGCGACAGGCCCTTGGCCTTGATCGCGCGGAGCGCCGGGATGCCGATCGTGTCGTCCTTCGTGAGGTCGAGGCCGAAGTCGAGGCCCGCCTCGAGCGGGTTGATGTCGAGCTCGATCTCGTTGCCGTACAGCGGCATGCCCGCCTCGAGCCGCAGCGCGTCGCGCGCGCCGAGCCCGATGGGGCAGACGCCGAAGGGCTTGCCGGCGCCGAGGAGCGCGTCCCACAGGCGGCGGCCGTGCTCCTTCGCCGGGAACAGCTCGAAGCCGTCCTCGCCGGTGTACCCGGTGCGCGCGATGAGCATCGGGAGGCCGAGCACCTGCGCCTCGGTGAACGCGTAGTACCCGAGCTGCGAGAGGTCGGCCGAGCACAGCGGCTGGAGGGTGGCCTCCGAGTCGCGGCCCTGGATCGCGATCATCGCCTGCTCGTCGCTGACGTTGGCGACCGTCGCGCGGTAGCGGCGCGTGGCGCACTGCTCGCGCACCCAGGCGTCGTCGCGGTCGCGGTTGCCGGCGTTGATGACGATGTGCACGACGTCCGCGCCGCGGTACACGATCACGTCGTCGTTCGGGAAGCCCTGCTCGTTCAGCAGGAAGCCGTACTTCGCCTTCCCGAGCTTCATCTTCCCGAGGTTCGAGCTGAACACCCGTTCGACCAGGGCCTCGCGGTCCGGGCCCGTGATGACCAGCCGGCCCATGTGGCAGAGGTCGAAGATGCCCGCGTGCGCGCGGACCTGCTTCACCTCCTCGAGGATGCCCTGGTACTGGACGGGCATCTCCCAGCCGTGGAAGTCGACGAGTCGGGCCTTGGCCTCGACGTGCGCGGCGTTGAGCGGGGTCTTGCGCATGGGGGGTCCGGAGAGCGGGCCCGGCGTGGGTCGGGCGGAGGCGGGAACCTACCACGGGGACCCGGGGGGCCCAAGCGGGGGGGCCTCCCGGGTGGAAGCCGGCGGGCCTCGCCGTCCCGAACCCTGGCTGCCTTCAGTTCCCGGCGTCCATGAACCGCCCGCCGGTGGCGTCGGCGAGGTCGGCCATGAACTCGCGGTCGGCGCCCTTCGTGCCCACGAGCACCGTGTCCACCGCCACGCGGCGGAAGCGGTTGGCGCGGACGAACTCGTCGATCAGGCGGAACCCGCGGTCGTACGTGCCCATGGACGGGACGCCGTCCGACAGCAGGACGATCGTGTCCACCTCCTCGGCCGCGACGGCGACGAGCCCGTCGTAGAACGCGCCGAAGCCGCGCGGGACCTCCTTGCCGAGCCACTCCGACGCCTTGCGGGCCGCGGCCGCGTTCGCGGCGGTGAGCGCGCCGAGCGCGCGGGTCAGCCGGGGCGCCGGCGGGTACTCCCCGAGGTAGCGGTAGACGAAGAGGTCGTACACCGTGCCCTTGCCGAGCGCGGCGGCGACCTGGGCGAACTCGGCGCGGGCCGCGTCGGCCTTGGAGCCCTTCGCGCCCGCGCGGCCGGCGTCGCGCATGGAGCCGGAGTAGTCGAACAGGAAGGCCAGCTGCGTGGACTGCACCGGCAGGCGGTAGAAGGCGGCGGTCCGGCGGTCTTCGGCGTCGGCGGCCGACGGCGGGCGCGCGGCGCGGCGGAAGCGGCCGAACCGGTCCGGCGCGGGGCGGGCGCCGAGCGACAGGCCCGGGCCGCGCGTGCTCCACCACGACGCCCAGAGGTCGGGATCGCGGCCGACGGCCTCGCCGGTCAGCGTCTCGAGCGCGCGGACGACGTCGCCGACCATCCGGCCGTGCTCGCGCCGCAGGCGCTCGACGAGCAACGGGACGAGGGCCTTGTCCCACAACGCGAGGCCCGCTTCGTAGCAGGCCGCGCGCACGCGCCACGACGGGTCCTCGGCGAGGCGGGAGAACAACGCGAGCGCGGCCGCGCGCGCCTCGCCGTCGGTCAGGCGGGAGAGCGCGTCGGCGAGCGCGATCCTCGGCTCGACGGCCTTGTCGGCGAGCAGCGCGTCCACGCGGGCGACGAGCGCGGCCGGGGCCGCCGCGACGAGGCCGTCCACGGCGCCGGCGCGCGCGAGGGGCTCCTTCCGCGCGAGGCCGGCCTCGAGGGCCGCGACGACCGCGGCGTCCTTCGACAACCCGCCCAGCGCGCGCAGCACGGCGCCGGCCGCCGCGCCGTCCCGCGCGGCGGCCGCGGGGAGCAGGGTCGTCGCGGCGGCCGGGTCGCCGACGCGCTCGAGCGCGCGGGCGAGGGCCCCGAGGACGGGGGGGTCGCCCGCCTTCGCCGCGGCGGCGGCGAGCGCCGCGGCCGCCGTGGGCCCGCCGCGCACGCCGAGCGCGGTCGCGACGCCGCGCCGGACGTCGGCCGACGTGCGGTCCACGAGCGGGCCCGCCATGAGCCACGCGCGGGTGGCGTCGGCCTCGGGGCCCTCGAGCAGGTCGATCAGCGCCGAGACCGCGTGGTCCCGGACGTGGACGAACGGGTCGCCGAGCACGCCGCAGACCACCTCGGCGGCCGCGGGGCCCCCGAGCCGCCCGAGGGCGCGCAGCGCGCCGGTCCGCGGACGCTGCTCGTAGGGGTCCTTCGCGTGCTTCTCGAGCGTGGCCCGCAGCGAAGCGACGTCGCGCTCCTCCCGCGGCGCGCCGGAGGCGGGCGCCGCGACGGCGGCGAGCGCGACGAGGACGGCGGCGGCACGGACGTGCGAGCGGGGGTTCACGGCGTCAGCGTCGCTCCGGATCGTGAAGCGTCGGCCAAGAGCCCGCCCCGTCGCGCCCGTCACGGGCCCGGCGGGACCGGAACGGCGCCGGGGCCGTCGAGGGGGCGATCGGCGCGCCGCGGCGAGGGGATCGCCGGGCGCGCCGACGAGACGACGGGGACGGGCTCCAGGGGACTCGGAAGGCCCGGCGCGGGCCGGGTCAGGGGTTCCAGCGCCACTTGACGACGGTGCCCTTGGCGATCAGGGAGCCGGCGGCGTGCTGCTGCCAGAAGACGAGCCCGTGGGGCTTCCCGGGGCTGATGAACGCGCTCCCGTTCGAGCCGAGGCCGGCCGCGAGCAGCGCGGCCTGCGCCTGCGCGGGGGTCTTGCCGACGAGGATCGGCACCGCGACCATCTGCTGGATCAGCGGCGTGGCGACGCGGATCTGCACCGTCGAGCCGGACGGGCGGAAGATCCCGACGTTGGGCGACTGGTCGAAGACCTTGCCCGGCGGGTTCAGCGACGCGACGAGGTCGATGTCGACGACGAAGCCCTTGGACTCGAGGTGGGCCTTCGCCGCGGCCTGCGTCATGCCGACGACGTTGGGCACCATCACGTTGATCGGGCCGACGATCCCCTTGCCGATGCGCAGGATGACGTTGGCGCCCGCGACGACCATCTGGCCGCCGACGGGGGTCTGGCTGACCACCTTGCCCCAGCTCGGCGCGAGCGCGACGACCTCGACGATCGTGTGCTGCAGGCCCTTCGCGTTCAGCGCGGCGATGGCCGCCGCCTTCGAGAAGTTGGTGAGGTCGGGGACCTGGACCTGCGGGCCGAAGCCGAGCGGGACGCGGATCTCGACGGTCGTGTTCGGCATCACCGACGCACCGGCGCCCGGGTTCTGCTCGAAGACCTTGCCGGGCGGCTTGCCGGGCGCGACGACGATCTTCACGTCGGCGACGAGGCCGGCGCCCTGGAGCAGCGCGATCGCCTGCGCGGTGGTCTTGCCGACCACGGGCGGGACCGCGATGAGCAGGGGCTTGCTCACCTTGAACGCGACGACCGCCCCCGGCGGGAGCGGCGTGCCCGGCGGCTGGGACTGCTCGAAGACCTTCCCGACGGGCTTGCCGAGCGCGAAGACGTCGAGCGCGGAGGGCTGCAGCCCGGCGGCGAGCACCGCGGCGGTCGCCTGCGCCTTCGTGAGGCCGACGAGCGGCGGGACGATCTTCTGCACGATGGCCGGCTTGGCGACCTTGAACGAGACGGTGCCGCCCACGGGCCACGGGATGCCGGCGTTGGGCGACTGGCTGTAGACCTTGAACGGCGGGTGGCCGTTCGTGACGACCTCGACGGCGTTGCCGGCGAGGCCGACCGCGGCGAGCTTCGCCATCGCCTGCGCCGCGAACAGCCCGTCGAGGTCCGGGACCGGGACGAGGGCGGGGCCCGCCGGCGGGCGCGCGAGCTTGACGGTCACCACGGTCCCGAGCGGGACGTTGCTGAACGCCGCGATGTTCTGGCTGTAGACGCGGTGGGGCGGGTGCGACGGCGTCACGACCTCGACGATCGAGATCGAGAGGCCGGCCTGCGCGGCGAGCACGAGCGCGTCGCCCTTGGTCCGGTTGAAGAAGTTGGGCACCGGGGTCGCCACCGGCGGCGGCAGCGGCTTCGCGATGCGGAACGCGAGCTGGGTGCCGACGTCGAGCATGGTGCCGGGCACGATCTGCTGGGCGAACACGCGCAGCGGCGGCACGTCGTTGCGCGCCTCGAGGATCGGGTTGCCGACCAGGCCCAACGACGCGAGCAGCGCCTCGGCCTGCCCCTGCGTGAGGCCCACGAGCTCGGGGCACGAGACCTTCGTCGGCGGGGTCTCAGGCGCCAGCGGCTCCGGCGCCTCGTACTTGACGATCTCGACCTTCACCACCGAGCCCGTCTCGGCGGACGCGCCGACCTCGGGCGCCTGGGTGCGCACGAGGAAGGCGTCGGCCGCCGGGCCGTCCACCCAGCTCACCTCGAGGTCGAGGTTGGCCGCCTGCACCGCCGCGCGCGCGGCCGACTCGGTGAGCCCGAGGAGGTTGGGCACCGCGACGACCGCGTTGCCGACCCCGCCCGAGGGCGCCTCGTTCGCCGCCGACACCACGACGACGACGGTGCCGTACCGCGGCATCTCGGTGCCCGGCGTCGGCACCTGCCCGACGACGAGCCCCTCGGGCACGCCGGCGAGCGTCACCTTCGCCACGCGGGCGTGGAGGCCCGCGGCGGCAACGGCCTGGATCGCGTCCGCAGGCGGCATCTGCGTGACCGGCGGCACGCTCGACGTGGGGGGCAGCGCGGGGTCCGGGACGAAGGAGAGCGTCAGCCGGCCGCGCAGCGCCAGCGCCGCGCCCATGGTCGGGGTCTGGCCGACGACGCGGCCGCGGTCCGCGGCGCCGCCCGGCACCGGCTGGAACTCGAGGTCGTACAACGCGCCGAAGCCGTTCGAGGCCTCGACCGTCGTCATCCCCGTCACCTTCGGCGCGGTGCCCGGAGTGCCCTTGCGGCGGACGTCGAGGACGACGGTGCTGCCGCGCGGCAGCAGCGACGCGGCGGCGGGCGCCTGGGCGGCGACGGAGTCCTCCGGCACGCCGTCCACCTCGACGGTCGCGACGACGAAGCCGGCGGCCGCGAGCGCGGCCTCGGCGTCCGCGAACGGCTTCCCGGCGACCTCGGGGACCTCGAGGAGGTCGTCGTTCGCGGCGGCGATCCGCGGCCCGGCGACCGAGACGAACACGAGGGCGAGCAACGCGGCGAGGGAAGCGAGGAACGCTCCCGGTGAGGTACGGCGCATGGACGACTCCCGTCAGAGGCGTCCGAGTCTACCCAAGCGGCGCCCGGAACCCCCGGGTCCGTCTCCGCGGGCGCAACCCACGGGCGGGGAGGGGGGTTGAAAACCGCGTCCCCCCCAAGGAGTTCCCGATGAAGCGCATCGCCCCCGTCGTCCTCGGTCTCGCCGCCCTGATCGCCGTCCCCGCCGTGGCCTTCGCCGGCCCGGGCCAGGGCGACGGCCGCAAGCCTGCCGCCGCCCGCGACGGCGCCGGCCGCCTCCGTCAGGGCCCCGGCGCCCGCCGCCTGGCCAAGTTCCGCCATCGCGCGCACAAGGTCCTGAAGGCCCTCGACCTGACCGAGGAGCAGAAGGCCGCCCTCAAGGCGTCGCGCGAGGCCGCCGCGCCGGTCCGCGAGGACCTCAAGGCGAAGATCCAGGCGATCGTCGCCGCCGCCCGCCAGGGCGAGCGCACCCCCGAGGCCCGCAAGGCCGCGCGCGAGCAGATCAAGGCCGCGATCGAGGGCGCGCGGAGCGCCGTCGAGCCGTCGGCCTCGCGGTTCGTCGGCAGCCTGTCCGCCGAGCAGAAGGCGAAGCTGGCCGAGAAGGCCAAGGCCCACGGCAAGACGTTCGAGGAGGCCAAGCTGGTGAAGCTCGTCGAGGGCGTCCTGATCGCCCCGAAGGGCCACCGCCACGGCCGCCGCTGAACCGCCGTTCAGTTCCACCGCGCCGGCCGCGGGCCTCCGGGTCCGCGGCCGGTGCGTTCCCGCCGCGCCGTGGGCCTACTCGAACACCGCCGTCGGCGGGTGCAGCCGTTCGCGGGAGCGCCACACCAGCACCGCGAGGGTCACGAAGGCGATCCCGCCGACGACATAGCTCACGTTGTGCACGACGATCACCGTGAGCACGTCGAGGTGGCGCTCCGCCGGGATCCTCGAGCGGACCGGCTCGAGCAGCGCGAGGTGCCCGTTGCCCGCGAGCGCGCGCCCGACGAACCCGCCGATGGCGGCGCACGACGCGGTCAACACGAGCGCGAGCGCCACGGGGCGCAGCAGCGTCGTGGCGCCTCGCTTCGGTCGGGTCCCGGCGCGCGCGGCGACGGCGAGCAGGATGCCGCCGAACAACCCGACCCACCACGTCGCGATCACGCCCCAGAGCAACGCGAGGACGGTCGGGTCGGTGCTGTCCACGATCGTCGGGTGCAGCACGGTGAAGTGCTCGATCGCGATCCGCGCCGTCACCTGGTCGTGGAGCACGCCGTACACGACGCACGCGCCGACGCACAGGGCGACGATCGCGAACGCGCCGCCGCCTTCGGGCGCGGTGGCGCCGCGCGCCCCGGCATCGTGGGGGAGGTCACCGGCCATCTCGCACCGCTTTCGTCGGAGATCACCACCAACCCAGGTGCCCCTGTTCTAGCCCCGGGGCCCTCCCGGCGCACGGGCCCCTCGCTTCTTCGCCTTCGTGCGCCGCTCCCCCTCGCTCCTCCTCCCCCGCGCGTCCTCACGCGCCCCTCACATCCCGTCCCTCCGCGACATCCGCGACGCCACAAGCTCCACGGCCGCATCCCGGTCCCGCCAACGCGAGGCCCGCCGGCCGCCGAGAGCTGGCTCGCCCGACTCGACACTCTCGCGCCGCTGGCGCGCTAGCGTTTGCGTCGGTACTCCGGCGCCTCGAACTTGATCTCCTCACCGGACTTGAGGCGTACGGCCAGGACGTGGGCAGTGACCGGGAGCGACAGGGTGACCTCCTTCGGCTTCGAGATCCACTCGATCGGGCCCGGCGCCGCGACCTCCGCGAAGCGCGTGAAGTGCTTGAGGGAGTCGTTGCCGAACACCCCGGCGCGCGAGATCTCGGAGGACCACGTCACCTCGTACACCCAGTACGTCTGGTCGTCGTCCGAGAACGGGGGACGCTGAGTGATCACCACGCGGACGTCCGCGGAGGCGATCTCGCGCTTCAATCCCGCCGAACTGAGCGAGAAACTGATGACGCCGGCGTACCCGTCCATCAGAAAGTCGTTGCCCAGCCCGCTACGCCGGTTCTTCGACAGGAACCACTCACCGGTCTCCTGATAGACGACCTTGGCCTTTGCCGGGAAGCGAAGCGTCGCGGGCCATCCGGCGGTGGGGTCGGACTTTGGCTTCGGGGCGGGCGTAGCAGGCGCGGGCGCACTCGCGGGCGGGGGCTGCGGCTGGTTCTTGGGCTTCGGCTTCCGTGCGTCGATCAGTGCCTTGATGCGCGTGTGCATGGCGGCGATGTCGGACGTGAGGTCCGAGAGCGCGGGACGCCCGCGAATCGTCCCCTCCTCGAGTTTCGCGGCCTTCTCGAGCTCGGCGATCCTCGCGTTCGCGGCCTGGACACGTTCGAGGAGTTTCGACGCGATCTTCGGCTTCTTCCGGTCGAGTGCGGTGAGTTCCATCTCGACCCGCGTGATCTGCTGCTCGAGGCGCTCCTCCCAGGCGACCTCGGGCGGGACCTGCGGCGGCACGGGCTGCGGTCCCGCGTCGAGCCCCATCGCGGGAGGCCCCAGGGCCGTGATCATCGCGGCAACGAGAACGAACTTCCTCTCGATCCCCATACCCACCGTCTCCTCAAAAGACCGTCAACTTCCGCTTCGCCTCCATGAGGTAGCACGCCGCGGAGGCCTGTGCACGCCTTGCGGTCCCGTGCCGCTGGCCGTCGATCCGCGGTCACGGCCCGGGCGCACCGTGACGGATCATCGGCGCGCCCCCGAGTCGCCGACGACCGGGACGGCGCGCGGCAACGCTCTGGGCGGCACGGCCCGAGCATCGATCGAGCGCTGGCGTATGATGCGCTGCGGTCGCACTCCAACGGATGCTCGAGATGCCCCGGATCTGCGGTTCCGCCGGTCGATCGGAACCGATCCCCACGGTCGTCGTTGCGGTGCTCTTTGTGACCGTTACGGGGTGCCTGGGGGAGTTGCGTCACGCGAAGCAGCCGCAACCCTTGGTCGCAAAGCCCTCTCGGTTCGCCGACCCGTCCGTCCGCGCCCCGCGCCTGGCACGTGAGCAGTTCGTCGGATTCGCTGGATTCGTCGGCGACGACGATTTCAGTCGATCGACCGAGCTCAAGGAGCTGCTGGAGGCGAACGGCATCGGGTCCGGACGGTCGTGCAGCCTCGGATGCACAGTCGCTGTCCGCCGAGACAATGTCGACGCCGCTGTCGCGATCGTCGTCGCGGACGGCCGCTTCATCGAGAGTCTCGCCCCGGAGTTCATGCCTCCACTGCCCTCTGAAGGCCGTTAGGAGTGCTGATCACCTGCGCAGGCTACCGCGCTCGGCAGGTATCGACGACCACCCGCGGGCGGCAGGTCTCTCATCCCGACTCGGCTGACCTCGCGTGCACGGTGGGGCACGTCGAGGCCACTGACCGCGCGGCAACTCCGGCCGCGTGGTGTCGCTCACCCGTTCAAGTCGAGGCGCAGTCGAGGTGGGGCCCGCGCTGATCGCTCCAGGATGGTGTCTTCAACGGCGGGCGTCTGAGCGTCGGTTTTCGTCCAGGGTGGGGAACTCTGGTCTCCCGTTTGGAGACGCGGCGCGAGGCGCGGTCGATCGTCCGCCTTCGGCGGCAGCGATCACTCTACGCGAGGGCGACGTGGGGACGTGGGGTTGCCATTGGGCGCTACCGGGCGTCGGTCGGTGCCTCGGTCGGCGCGAGTAGATTGCGAACGTGCTGGCGCCGCGCGAGGCAGTCGCGAAGGGCCTCGACGTTCCGGCAGATCACTCGGGCCAGGTAGGATGCAACTTCCATTCGAGACGCGCGGAAGCGATGGCGGAGGAAGGGCGACTGTCGGATCAGTTCCTCAAGCTCGGAATCCGAGGCAGGTGGCCGCGTGTGTCGCCCAAGCGTCGACTCAATCGTCGCCGACCACTCCGTAACAGCGATCACGTAATCGAATTCAGAAAGCTCGACTCGGTCGTCGCCGTCACGAACTTGTATGGTGTCCGCGTCACAGTCGGTCTCGACAGCCCGCGGGGTGTCTCGGAAGGCCGCGGCCATCGCGGCCATCCGGGCGAGTGTTTCCGCGTCGGGAAGTCGCTCCCGACCGGGCTCGGAGTCGGGGGCCTGCCTAACGCCGGTGCCAGCCGCATCCACCATCGATCCTGCGAGCGTCGGTTCTACGATTCGGTCTGATCGTCCGGCGCCCCTGAGCGGCTGAGGCTCGATAGGAAGCCGGTGGGTGATCTCCGGGGGGCGGGGAGCCGGACCGTGGCGCGCCTCGTGTTCGCGTGCGTCCACCGGCGCGACGGAAACTTGCCGTGCGAGGGTGGCGGTGACTGCACCGACTACGATGCCGCCAGCGAACGTCAGGAAAACCGGCGTTCGCACAGTCCGACGCTCCCAGCAACATCCGGTGGTGTGGATGACGCAGATCCTAGCAGATCGCCGACGAGGAAACGGGACGCGGGCGCCCGCACCGGCACCGGGTCGGCAGAGTTCGCACGGAGCGGCAAAGACCTGCGCGCGCGAGCCTGGGCGCTCGCCCGAGGTGCGCGCGCGGGGAGTCCCCCTCTACTGAACTGCACACGAAGGGGCTAGCTTCCGGCGAGCCGTCGCCCCCCCCGGTCGGGTCGAGACGATGGCTTACGACGCAACCCCGCGCGACAGGACGCCGAGCACATGACTTGTCGCGCCCCGGCCTGGCCGTCGCGCCGCATGATCAGAGGCGGCGCCGGACTTCAGTTGGAGCGTGACGTGCGGGTGCCGTCGACCGCGGGTGCCATGGGAGAATGCCGCGTCGCCATGCCACGATCCCGGGCGACCGGAGTCTTGCATGGGCACTGCAGTGAATGCAACGCGAGCGACCTGGCGGCGGGTCGGCACGATCGGTCTGCTCGGATTCGCGACCGTCACTTCGATCGGTTGCTGCAACAGCGCCTCCCGCGCGCGTGTCGTCGACGCCGAGATCGTAGGAAGGCGCTACTCGAGCGCATGGGTCGGTCTATCCATGAGTGCTGCATTCTCCGACGGTGGGGAGTTCTCCGCGGGAACCTGGACGATCGACTGCGACATGCTTGCGACTGGCACATGGACGGATCGCGGATCCGGGATCGTCGAAGTCAGTTTCAAGATCAAGCGAGCGGTTGGTGACTGCGCCGAGTTGGCGGGGCGAACCTTCGTCGCGACTCTTCATGCAACGGACGAGTCGCTCGACGTCCTTCAGGAGCATGAGGTCTTCGACGACGGGCGTCCGAGTGTCGCTTCTCGTCCGGGGCGGGGAGTTGTGTTCTCGCATCTCGATCGGAAGCCGTGAACGCATTCACTCGCCCATCGTGGAGGAAGTCTCTTCGGCGGACGCGGCGCGAATTCGCTTGCGAAGCTCCTGAAAGTCCCGGAGTCGCTCCAGCGAACGACGGACAGTTCTCGCGAGAAACTCGGCGACGGCTTGTCGGGACGCTACGAAGCAGTGGCTCTTGAACGGGCATCGTTGCTTGATGTCCTCCACCTCTTCGTCTCCGATTTCAGCGTTCCTGGAGAACAGGAGCATCTCGTCGATCGACACTGCCCACGCGACGACCATGTCTTGGTACGCAGGCTCCGTGAGCTCGAGCCTCGTGTCGGTTGGCTGGCGCTGGATCGACGAGGAGTCGCATTCGAACTCGATCGCGCGCGGCATCGCCATGGCGATCTCCGCGAGCCTCGCGTTGTGCGCGCGCTTCGCCCTGCGAATGGCAATGTCTTCGGGCGACGGAGCGTCTGCGTCGAGCCCACTCTGCCGGGTTCCTTCTGCCGGTTCCACGCCGGCGAGAATCGGCATCGGGACAGGCTCGACCTGTGCCGCCACGTCGATCGGGACCTGCGTACGACTCGGACGCCACGCGGAACCCTTCGAGGTCGCGTCCATCGCCGCGCGCTGCGAATCCTGGAGGGGCACGGGCCCCGATGGATCTCGGCCGATCACTACGACGGTCATCACGGCGCCCGCCGCCAGTCCGAGCGAGAAGCTCACGAACGAATGGTGGGCCACGGTGGTGATCTCCGCTCAGGAGCGACGGTGGGTGAGCGTCCGCCAAGGCAACCGCGCGAGCCTAGCACCGGTTGATGGCAGGCGCTTCAACCCCGCGCTGCACGTACGCGGGTCGCCCCGGGACAATCCGCTCACCGGCCTGTCCGAGCGCCTCGTAGATCGCTCCAGGCTAGTCCTTCACGTAGTCCACGTAGCCGATCATCATCCGGCCGTGTGGGGTGCGCAGGTCGTAGAAGATCGCCAACGGAGTGAACGAAACGCGGGAGTCTGCCCCCGCCCCGGGTCGGCAGACCGCGCACGCAGCAGCAACGACTTACGCACGCCGGTCGGGGCTGCTCACACGGATTGCTCACACGGCGGGTAGTCTGTAGATGGCCTCTGACTCGGACGTACCCTTTGCGAAGGGAAGACCTCGACGCCATGACTGTGGGTGCAGGACTGATTCGCCGGGTCTCGGCCATCGCACTTGCGACGCTGGCAGGCACGGCCGCTGCCTGTGGGCACGCGAACCCGTCGGTCGTCCTGGACCCCGTCGCGAAGGCGATACGCGCGGCGATCGACCAGAAGGCGAGCGTCGGCGACCTGAATCGGACGTGAGAGGCCTACGCTTCGCTCAGGCTGCCGTGGGGAGTGGGACGCGAGGTGACGTACGGCCGACAAGGCGCCAGTACTCCGGCGGCTTCGCGGCGACTGCGCAGGAGAGGGCGCGTTGGAAGAGCAGCGTCCTCGATGCC
>JAEUHO010000067.1 GCA_016795345.1 Planctomycetia bacterium
CACGGGCGCACGTACCCGATCGCGCGCGCGTCCTTCAGCCGTCCGATCGCGACCAGGACGTCGGCGAACGCGGCCGGCGGCTCGCCGTCGCCGGCCTTCGCGGGCAGGTGCGCGAGCAACTCGGGCACGAGCGCGGGCAGCTCCGACAACCCGGCCGCGCGCGCGATCACGTCGAGGTCGACGTCGTCGCCGCGCAGCAGCGTCCGCAGCCGCGCCTCGACGCCCGGGCGGTCGCCGATCCGGCCGAGCGCGAGGATCGCGCGCCGTCGCGCCGCCGTCCCCGCCGCCCGGGCGAGGAACGGCTCGATCATCGCGGGGTCGCCGCGCCGCAGCTCGACGTCGAGGATCCGCACGAGGTCGAGACGGTCGACGGCGCCCGGCGCGGGCGCGGGGGAGGGGGCGTCGGCGGCGTACGCCGGCGCGATCGACCCCGCCGGCCCGAACGCCCCCGTGCCGAGGAGGGCGCCCGCGACCACCACGACCCCCAGGTTGCGGACGTTCATGACGGGCTTCCTCCGACGTAAGTGGCCGGATGGTAACGAGGTACGAGCGTCCGGCGCGGCGCTACGCGGCTCGGCTGGACGGAGGCTATCGGGGTGATATCATTCCGATATGAACACCTCCCCCTCGCTCCTTCCCGTCGATCGCGCCCCCAGCCGCCCCGCCTCCCTCGAGCGCGAGTTCCGGGCCCGCGGCGGCTTCACGATGCTCGCCTTCGCGGTGGTGGCCCTCCTCTCGGCCGTCTTCGCGTTCGCACTCATCGGCGCCGTCGGCCGCAACGTCGGCGCGGCCGTCGCCTGCGCCGCCGCGGGCCTCGCGCTCCTCGTCACGTTCATCCTCACGGTCTGCGGCTTCTTCGTCGTGAGCCCGAACGACTCCCGCGTCCTCGTCCTCTTCGGGACGTACCGCGGCACCGAGCGCCGCGCCGGCTTCTGGTGGACGAACCCGTTCACGAGCAAGCGCAAGGTCTCGCTGCGCGCCCACACGCTCAACGGCAAGACCCTCAAGGTCAACGACCTCGTCGGCAACCCCATCGACATCGCGGCCGTCGTCGTCTGGCAGGTGCGCGACACCGCGCAGGCCCTCTTCGACGTCGAGGCCTACGAGTCCTTCGTCGAGACGCAGAGCGAGGCCGCCATCCGCGACCTCGCCAGCCGCCACCCGTACGACGAGGGCCACACCGCCGAGACGACGACCTCGCTCCGCGGCAGCCGCGACCAGGTCGCGAAGGAGCTCGAGCACGCGCTCGACGAGCGCCTCCGCCGCGCCGGCGTCGAGGTCCTCGAGGCGCGCCTCTCGCACCTCGCCTACGCCGCCGAGATCGCCGGCGCGATGCTCCAGCGCCAGCAGGCCTCCGCCGTCATCGCCGCGCGCCAGAAGATCGTCGAGGGCGCCGTCGGCATGGTCGAGCACGCCCTCGACATGCTGAACGAGAAGAAGGTCGTCGTGCTCGACGACGAGCGCCGCGCGCAGATGGTGCAGAACCTCCTCGTGGTGCTCTGCGCCCACGAGAACCCCACGCCCGTCGTCAACACCGGCACGATGTACGGCTAGCCCGTGCCCGACCCGCGGCCTCCCCCCGACGACGCCCCGGCCCGCGGCGGCGAGGAGCGCAAGGCGTTCCTCCTCCGCGTGCCGGAGGCGTTGCTCGCCGACCTCAAGGCCTGGGCCGACCAGGAGCTGCGTTCGCTCAACGGGCACCTCGAGTGGCTCCTGCGCGACGCGGTGCGCCGCCACAAGAAGGAGAAGCCGCCCGCCTGACTCATCCCCCGCCCGGGACCGCGAGGCCCGCTCGCCCGCAGGTCCGCGGGGCCTCGCTCGCCGCCGCGCCCGTCAGGCGTCGGGGGCGGCGCCGTCGAGCCAGCGCGCGACGACGGCCACGACCTCGTCGGGACGGTCCACGATCGTCGTGGCGCCCGCCTCGAGGAGCTCCGTGCGGCTGCCGAACCCCCACGTGATGCCGACGGGCCAGAGGCCGTGCGCCGTCGCCGCGACGACGTCGGTGTGGCGGTCGCCGACGAGGGCCGCGCGCGAGGGGTCGAGGCCCGTGCGCTCGATCATGTGCGCGACGAGGCGGCGTTTGTCGTCGAGGGAGCCGTCGAGCGTGGGCCCGAACGCCGCCTCGACGTGCCGGGAAAGGCCGAAGTGCGCGACGATCCGGTCCGTGAACTTCTGCGGCTTCGCCGTCGCGATGAGGACGCGCGCGCCGAGCGCCGCGACGGCGGCGAGCATCTCGAGGACGCCGTCGTAGAGCCGGCCCTCGGACCAGCCGACCGCGTCGTACCGCACGCGGAAGACGCGGACCGCCTCCTCGATGCGCGCGACGTCGCGCGTGCCGAGCAGCCGCGCGAAGTTGTCGCGCAGCGGCGGGCCGATGCACGCGCGCAGCGCCTCGGGGGGCGGCAGCGGGTGCCCGAGCGTCGTGAGCGCGTGGGCGTACGAGCGCGTGAGCCCGTCGTGCGAGTCGAGGAGCGTGCCGTCGAGGTCGAAGCAGACGGTGCGGCTCACGCGAGGCTCCCGCGCGCGAGGGCGAACGCCACGAGCGCGCCGACGACGCCGTTGACGAGGTTCACCGCGTCGTTGTCGAGGAACGCGAGGCGGCCCCGGAGCCGCGCGGGCGGCGCGCCGCAGCAGACGGCCTCCTCGACGACGCGGCCGCACGTCGCGCACGTGCCCTTGCGCTGCAGGACCGCGCCGAGCGCGCTGTCGGCGAGGCCCGCGACCACGCCGCCGGCCGCCGCCGCGACGACCGCGCCGCGGGGGAGCCCGCCCGCGGCGGCCATCGCGACGGGGGCCAGCGCCGCGCCGACGAACGACGCGAGGGTGCCCGCGAGCGACACGCCGCCGCTCGCGCCCCGCGGGAGCGGCCGGAACGTCAACGCGTGGCGGGGCGTGCCGCCGTAGCGCGTGCCGATCTCCGTCGCGAGCGTGTCGGCCCCGAGGGCGGCGAACGCCCCGGCGAACGCGGCGGCCGCGCCCTCGACGCCCGCCGCGGCGAACGCGAGGCCCACGGCGCCGGGCAGCCCGTTGGCGAGCACCTGCCGCAGGACGCGAGGCCCGCCCGCCTCCAGGCCGCCGGGCAGCTTCCCGAGGAGCGTCGCGACGAGGAACGGCGCGAGGAGCGCCGCGAGGCCCGCCCACGCGAACGCGGCGACGGCGAGCAGGCCGAGGACGCCCGCGGCGAGGGCGGCCGACGGCCGGAGCCAGCCGAGGCGGATCGACGCCGCCACGATCACGGCGAGCACGACGACGGCGAGCGCGAGGGTGGGGACGTCGGGCATGGCGGGCCGCGTCGGATCATACGGGCGCGGGCCGGCGGGCCTCGCGTCGGCGGGCCCGGGATCGCCCGACGGGACGTCGACGGGACGCCGCGGGGCGAACGCGACGACGGTCGGGCCGTCCGGCCCGAGCGTGATCGTGACGGCGCCGTCGCGGCCCGTGACCCACGCGGTGGGCGGGAGCGTCGCGGCGACCGAGGCGGGCGCGCTCGCGACCTCGACGCGCGGACGCACCGCGGCGCGCAGGCGCTCGCGGCTCGGCGCGGGCAGGCCGTGGTGCGGCGACACGAGCACGTCGGCGGCGAGGTCGGGATGGGCCGCGAGGAGGTCGGCGACGCCGTCCTCTTCGCGGTCGCCGGGCAGCAGCACCGTGCCGTGCGGCGTCTCGAGCGCGAGGACGAGGCAGCCGTCGTTCTCGCTCGCGTCCGCGGGCGGCGCGCGCGCGGGCCCGCGGACGACGAGACGGCCCCAGTCGCCCGAGAGCAGCTCGTCGCCGTCGGCCGCCTCGAGCACGGCACCGACGCGGGCGACGATCGCGTCGCGGGTCGCGGGGGCGAACCGCGGCGGGACCACGGCGAGGCGCACCGGGACGACCTCGGCGACGGCGGGGAGCGCGCCCGCGTGGTCGGCGTCGGCGTGGGAGGCGACGACGAGGTCGAGCGCGGGGACGCCGAACACGCGGAGGGCGGGGAGGACGACGCGGTCCGCGACGTCGGGACGGTCGCGGCTGCCGGCGTCGAGGAGGGCGCGGGCGCCGTCGGGGGTCTCGAGGAGCGCGGCCTGGCCGTGGCCGACGTCGAGGAGCGTGAGCCGGACGTGGGGCGGCGGCGCGGCGTCGTGGTCCGCGGGGAGCGAGGCGAGGAGGACCGCCATGGCGGCGCCCCCCGCGAGGGCGAGCCGGGGCGCGGCGCGCGCGGCGGCGAGGAACGCGAGGCCGTAGGCGACGTACCAGAGCGCGCCCGGCGCGACGACGGGGCCCTGCGAGACGCCGACGCGGACCGGCGCGTCGAGGCACGTCCGCAGCGCGCCGAGGGTGACCTCGACGGCGACGCGGGCGAGCGCGCCGAGGCCGGGCGCGTCGGCGACGGCGACGGCGGCGAGGCCCGCGAGCATGGCCGCCGTCGAGAGCGGGACCGCGACGAGGCCCACGGGGATCGCGACCCAGCCCGACTGCCCGAGGTCGTGGACCGTGACGGGCGTGCTCGCGGCCCACGCGGCGAGGCCCGCGGCGAGCGCGCTGCGGACCGGCGCGGACGGCGGCGGGCCGCCGTGCAGCGCGTCGACGAGGCGCTCGCCGACGAGCGCGTGGCGGAGGCGGCCCGCGAGCAGGACGAGGCCCGCGGCCGCCGCGAACGACATGCGGAAGCCGGGGTCGCTCGCCGCGGTCGGGTCGATCGCGAGGTACCCCACCGCGACCGTCGCGAGGAGGAGGCCGCCGCGCGGCTCGCGTCCGAGGAGGCGGCCGACGAGGAAGAGGCCGAAGCCGGCCGCCGAGCGGACGACGGGCGGCGACGCGCCCGTGAGCGGCACGAGCAGCGCGACGCCGACGAGCACGCCGGCCGCGGCGGCGCGGCGGGGGACGC
This sequence comes from Planctomycetia bacterium, assembly GCA_016795345.1. Classification (GTDB taxonomy): domain Bacteria; phylum Planctomycetota; class PLA2; order PLA2; family JAEUHO01; genus JAEUHO01. The sequence continues at coordinate 4,862 of JAEUHO010000067.1, forward strand.
GCAGCGCGCGCAGCACGCGGAGCAGGCCCGCGACGACCAACGCGACGTGCGCGCCCGAGATCGCGAGGATGTGGGCCGCGCCCGCGCGGACGAACCGCACGCGGTCGGCCGGGTCGAGCGCGCCGCGGTCGCCGACGAGGAGCGAGCGCAGGAGCCCGGCGTCGGCGGGGCCGACCGCGCGGGTCAGGCGGGCCGCGACGTCGCCGCGGAGGTGGCTGACCGCGGCGAGGAGCCCCTCCGACGGACGGAGCGCCTCGACGCACGTCCCGTCGGGCACGTCGAGCCGGGCGAAGACGCCGCGGCGGGCCCACGCCTCGCGGGCGTCGAACGCGCCCGGGTTGGTGGGCGACGGGAGGCGCCGGAGCGTGCCGCTGACCGTGACGCGGTCGCCGGGATGGAGCGCGGGGAAGGGCCGGCCCGCGCCGGGCCCGCCGCCCGACGCGCGGAGGCGGGCCCGGCCCTCCTCGCGGCCGGCCGCGGTCGTCACGGCGGTCGTCTCGAGGACGAACGGCACGCCGGCGGGCGACGGCGGGTCGGCGTCGACGACCGTGCCCTCCACGACCGCGCGGACCCCCTCGTCGGGCAGGCGGGGCGCCAGCGCGTCGGTGGCGGGGGCCGCCGCGCCCCGCGCGGCGGCGACCAGGCCGAGGAGGCCCGCCAGCGCGAGCGGGCGCCCACCCCGCGCGGCCGGCAGCGTGGCCGCGACGAGCACGATCCCCGCGCCCACCACCCCGGCGGGCCCGGCGTGGACGGCGAGGAACCCGGCCAGGACCCCCGAGACGGCCAGCAGGGGGAGCGCGGGCCGGGCCACACCTGTCCTCGCGCGAGGAGGGGGGGCGGTCACGGTCCGCCCGGAGGCGGCCGCCGGTGGAAGCGCGGGCCCCGGACGTGGGTCGCGTATCCTCGCGCCCCATGGGCGACGCACCCCGGGACCTCGGCCGCGACGTCATCCGCCGTGAGGCGGAGGCCCTCTCGGCGTTCGCGGACCGCCTCGGCGACGAGTTCGACGCGGCGGTGGACCGCGTCCTCGCGTGCGCGGGCCGCGTGATCCTCTGCGGCATCGGCAAGTCCGGCCAGATCGCGCAGAAGATCGCGAGCACCCTCGTCTCGACGGGGACCCCCGCCGGGTTCCTGCACCCCGCCGAGGGCTTCCACGGCGACGTCGGCATCGTCACGTCGCGCGACGTCGTCATCGCGGTGTCGAACTCCGGCACCGCCCGCGAGGTGCTCGACCTGCTCCCGACGATCCACGCGCTCGGCGCGAAGGTGATCGCCATGACCGGCGGCCGCGGGAGCCCGCTCGCCCGCGCGGCCGACGTCGTGCTCTGCTGGGGCGAGGTGCGCGAGGCCGACCCCATGGGGCTCGTGCCGACGGTCTCGAGCGCGCTCACCCTGGCGCTCGGCGACGCGCTCGCGGTCGCGGTGATGGCGAAACGCGGCTTCGGCGCCAAGGACTACGCGCTCGTGCACCCGAGCGGCGCCATCGGCCGCAAGCTGACGCTGCGCGTGGTGGACCTGCTCCGCGGCGACGAGACGAACCCGCGCGTCGCGTCCGGCGCCACGTTCGCCGACGCGCTCGCGACGATCACGCGGCACATGCTCGGCGGCGTCTCCGTCGTCGACGCCGGCGGGCGGCTCGTCGGCCTCCTGACCGACGGCGACGTGCGCCGCGCCATGGGCTCGGCGACCGGCACCGTGGCCGAGCTGATGGCGAAGCCGGTCGCGGGCCTCATGACGCGAGGCCCGACCGTCGTCGCGCCGGAGATGCTCGCGTTCGACGCGCTGCGCACCATGGAGACGCACCGCCCGCGGCCCGTGATGCTGCTGCCCGTGGTGGACGCGGCGGGCGTGGCCGTCGGGATGATCCACCTCCACACGCTCGTGCAGGCCGGGCTCACGAGCGGGAAGGACGAGTCGTGAAGCTCGCGCGCACGATGTTCCGCGAGTACGACGTGCGGGGCCGCGTGCCCGAGGTCTTCCCGGACGCGAAGGACGAGCTGTCCGACGCGGGCGTGCGGCTCCTCGGCCGCGCGTTCGCCGCGCTGGCGCTCGAGCGCGGCCGGACCGCGGTGGTGCTCGGCCACGACCTGCGCACGTACTCGGCGCGCCTGCGGGACGGCTTCGCCGACGGGCTCGCGGCCGGCGGCGTCGACGTCCTCGACATCGGCTGCTGCCTCACGCCGACGCTCTACTTCGCGCAGCTCCACCTCAACTGCCCCGCCGGCGCCATGATCACCGCCAGCCATAACCCGCAGGGCTGGAGCGGGATGAAGCTGGCGACGGACTTCGTCACGACGCTCGGGAGCGCCGACGTCCGCCGGCTGCGCGACCTCTGCGACGCGCTCGGCGCGCTCCCCGAGCCGACGGGCGCGCGGCGCGGGCTCGTGCAGGCGGTGGACCTCCGCGAGGCGTACGTCCACGACCTCGCGTCGCGGGTGTCGCCCGGGCGCCCGCTCAAGGTGGTGCTCGACTGCGGCAACGGCACGGCGTCGTACTTCGCGGTGGACGTGTTCCGCCGCGCGGGCTTCGACGTCGAGCCGCTGCACTGCGCGCCGGACCCGACGTTCCCGCACCACTTCCCGAACCCGAGCGAGACGAAGAACCGCCTCGACGTCCGCCGCCGGGTCCTCGAGGTGGGCGCCGACCTCGGCCTCTCGTTCGACGGCGACGGCGACCGCGTGGGCGTGGAGGACGAGCGCGGCGAGGGCGTCAACGCCGACCTCGTGCTGATGCTGCTGGCGCGCCAGGTGCTCGCGCGGCAGCCGGGCGCGAGCATCGTGTTCGACGTCAAGTGCTCGCAGGCCCTCATCGACGACATCAAGGCCCGCGGCGGCGTGCCCGTCATGTGGAAGACCGGCCACTCGCACATCAAGGCGAAGATGAAGGAGGTCGGCGCGCCCATCGCGGGCGAGCGCAGCGGCCACATCTTCGTCCGCGAGGGGTTCCACGGCTTCGACGACGGCCTCTTCGCCGGCCTGCGGCTCGCGGAGTTCGTCGCGCGCGCGGGCCGCCCGTTGTCGGCGCTCGTGGCCGAGGCCCCGCGGTACGTCACGTCGCCCGAGATCCACGTGGACTGCGCCGACGAGGTGAAGTACGGCGTCGTCGACCGCCTCACCGACGAGCTGCGCCGCGACCACGGCGCGCGGGTCAACGACGTGAACGGCGCGCGCGTGACCTTCGACGACGGCTGGGGGCTCGTGCGCGCGTCGAGCAACCTGCCCGAGCTGGTGCTCGTGTTCGAGGGGCGGACGGCGGAGGCGATGGCGCGGATCAAGGAGGACTTCCGGGCGCGGCTCGGACGTCACGCCGAGATCGGTCGCGTCTGGCACAACGAGTGAGCGCGGGACGGCCCCCCGAGCCCCTCACGACGCGAGGCCCGGCGGCCGCCGGGCCCGGCGGTCGCGCGCGCACCGGCGCGGGGTGGGCCCGGCGGGCGGTCGACGCGGCGGCGGCCGCGGCCGCCCGCGCGTGGTCGCGGGCCGCGCGGCCGCGGCCGGGCGTCGTGAAGGTGCCGGGCCTGGCGTCGTCCACGACGGTGGTCTTCGACGGATTCGGCGTGCCCCACGTGCGCGCGGCCAACGAGGCCGACGCGTTCCGCGCGGTGGGCGTCTGCCACGCGCTCGACCGGTTCTTCCAGATGGACATGATGCGGCGCGCCCTCGCGGGGCGCCTGTGCGAGATCGTGGGGGAGCGGCCGCTCGGCAAGAACCCGCTGCCGCCGCTCTCGGGCGGCACCACGCTCGACGCCGACCGGCTGATGCGCGCGCTCGACCTCGTCCGCGCGGCGCGGCGCACGCTCTAGGCGGCGACGCCCGAGGACCGCCGCCGCGTCGAGGCGTACGCCGAGGGCGTGAACGCCGTGGCCGCGCGGCTCGGGCCCTCGACGTCGGTCGAGCACCGGCTGATGGGCATGCCCGTCGAGCCGTGGACGCCGCTCGACACCTGCCTCGTCGGCAAGGGCATGGCGCTCGGCCTCTCGTTCAAGTGGCGCGCGGGGGTCGTGTTCGCCGCGATCGCGGACGTGCTGCGCGACGCGCCCGAGCACCTGCGCACGATCCTGCCGCGGGCCCCGGGCGCCGGCGACACGACCGCGCTGCGGCTCGCGGGCCCGCCCGCGCGCGACCCGCGGGCGCTCGGCCAGGCGCTGGCCTTCCTCGGCTGGGACGCGCCGGTGGCCGGGAGCAACGCGTGGATCGTCGGCGGCGGCCGGAGCGCGTCGGGCGCGCCGATCCTCGCGAACGACCCGCACCTCGCCCTGTCGCTGCCGAGCGTGTGGTACCTCGCGAGCGTGCGCGGCGGCGCGTACGCCGCGGTGGGGGCCACGCTGCCGGGCGCCCCCGCCGTGGTGCTCGGCCGCACGCCGACCGTCGCGTGGGGCACGACGAACGCGATGCTCGACGACGGCGACCTCTGGCACGAGGAGGTCGACGGCAACGGCACCCGCTACAAGGTGGACGGCGCCTGGCGCGACCTCGAGGTCGAGACGCAGGAGATCCGCCGCCGCGGCGCGGCGCCGGTGCTGTTCCGGCTGCGGCGCACCCACCGCGGCCCGCTGCTCTCCGACGCCCTGCCGGGGGCGCAGGACCGGCCGCTCTCGCTGCGCCTCACGCTGCACGAGACGACCCACGACCTCCAGCCGTTCCTCCGCATGGGCCGCGCGCGCACCGCGGCGGACGTCGAGGCCGCCTTCGACGGGTACGGCGCGCCGGCGCAGAACCTCGTCTGCGCGACGACCGAGGGCGTGGCCGCGTACCGCTTCCTCGGCCGCGTGCCCGTGCGGCCGCCGGGCGAGCCCGCGCTGCCGCGCGACGGCCGGACATCGGCGTCGGACTGGACCGGGTTCGTGCCGCCGGCCGACCTGCCCGCGTGGACGCTGCCGCCCGGCGGGCAGTTCGTGACGGCGAACGATGGACACCTCGGGCCCGACTACCCGCACTACCTCTCGAACCTGTACGAGCCGCGCTGGCGCGCCGACCGCATCCGCGCGCTCCTCGGGCGCCGGACGGGGCTCACGGCCGACGACCTCGCCGCGATGCAGCTCGACACGACGAGCCTCGCGGCCGAGGCGTTCCGCCGGGTCGTCGTGCTCCCGTGCGCGGACGCGATCCGCCGCACGCGGCCGCCCGCGGTGCCGATGCTCGACCGCCTGCTCTCGGTGACGGGCGACGAGAGCGCCGGGGCCGTCGGCCCCGCGCTCCTGCACCTCACCTACTACCACCTCGCGCGCCGCGTCTTCGGCGTGCGCCTCGGCGACGACCTCACGCACCGGTGGATGGCGTGCATCAACCTGATGGACGAGCCCCTGATGGCGGCGTTCGCGTCGCCGGACAGCCCTTGGGCGAAGCCCGCGGTGCGCGCGACGCTCCTCGGCGAGGCCATGGAGGCGGCCGCGCGCGACCTCGCCGCGCGGGGCCTCGGGATCGACGCGCGGTGGGGCGACGTCCACACGCTGACGCTGCGCCACCCGCTCGCGGCGGTCCCGGGGCTCGGCGCCGGGTTCCGACAGGGCCCGTGGCCGTCGGGCGGCGGGCCCTACACGGTGTTGTCGGGGCAGTACCTCCACGACCGGCCGGCGGAGCAGGTGGTCGGCGCGTCGTTCCGCCAGGTCGTGGACCTCGCCGACCCCGAGGGCTCGGCGCGCATGATCACGTTCGGCGGGCAGTCCGGCCACGCCGGCTCGCGGCACTTCGCCGACCTCTCGGCGGTGTGGCGCGCGGGCGGCTTCGTCCCGTCGCGGCTCGAGTCGGTGCCGACGCGCGGCCGCGCGCTGCACCTGCGGCCGGGCTGACCGGCGCCCGACGCCCGGAACGGGGCTCCGGAACGGGGCTGACGTGGCCGGAACGGGGCCGAACGGCGGCCGGGCCTCGCGTCGGGAGCGGCGGCCGGGGGTCGCGCCCCGCGCCTTCATGTCCGCCGCTGGAGGTCCACCGCGGGAGGTCACCCGCGGGAGGTCACCCGCGGGAGGTCACCCGCCGGCGATCAGACGACCGGCGAGGGCTCGACCTTCGGCGCGGGCGCCTCGGGGAGGATGAACTTCATCCAGCGCGGCGTGTGCGGCGCCTTGTCGTCGAGGAGCAGCAGGCGGCGGCGGACGAGGCGGTGCACCGCATCGCGCACGTCGGGCAACATGCGGCCCGTGCGGCTGCACACGATCGTCAGGTCGAGCCAGCCCTTGCCCTCGACGGCCGAGGCGAGGACCGACCGGAGCACCGCGTCATCGAAGGTGGACAGGGGGACGTCGCGCATGGGGGCAGGATACCGTGCGGGGCCACGCCCTCCAGAGTTCCACGGCGCCGGCCCGGTGGGCCCGGGCCCGGGGGCGGGGGACGCGGGGACGGGGCGCCGCGGCGCGCGGCGATCAGCGCTGCAGGAGGATGACGAACGCGGCGTCGAGGGCGGCGTCGCCGGGGTTCAGCGACGAACCTCCGGAGACGACCTGGCCCGGCAGCCCGCCGGTGGCGATCGCGGCGAACTGGTAGCCGTCGGCCGTGAACTTGTCGAGGGCGTCCTGCACGGGCGTCCCGGACGGCGGCGCGCCCTGGTACCACGCGCGCGCGGTGGCACCGCGGCCCGAGACGTAGACGTACGCGAGCTTCTTGTTCCCCGGGCCGTCGGCGGACGCGGCCTTCGTGAGCGCGAACCCGACGGCGACCGCGGCGAGGGTCAGGGCGGCGACGAACAGGGCGACGGGGCGGGTCATGGCGGGTCCTCGGGAGCAGGGTACGGGGTGGGGGGCCCGGCGGCGGGCGTCAGGGCGCGGTCGGGGCCGGGGGGACGCGAGGCCCGTCCGCCGGCGCCGGGTCCTTGCGACCGACGAGGCGGCGCCCGATCCACGCCAGGGCGGCGGCGCCGTCCGTCACGAGCGACATGAACGCCGGCGTCACCGTCAGCGTGAAGACCGTCGAGACGACGAGGCCGCCGACGACGACCGCGCCGAGGCCGCGGTAGAGCTCGCTGCCCGCGCCCTCCGAGAGCGCGAGCGGGAGCATGCCGAGCACCGTCGTGGAGACGGTCATGAAGATCGGGCGGATGCGCGTCCGGACGCTCTCGGCCAGCGCGTCGGCGAGGGAGGCCCCGCTCTCGCGGCGGAAGTTGAGCGCCTGGTGGACGATGAGGATCGAGTTGTTGACGACCGTGCCCGCGAGGATCACGAACCCGATCATGGTGATCACGTCCATGAGCACGAGGGGCTGCGCGTCGTGGGCCCACGCGACGGCGAGGACGCCGCCGGTCATGGCGAACGGGACGGTCATCAGGATGACGAACGGCAGCGCGAACGAGTCGAAGAGCGCCGCCATCAGCAGGTAGATGATGAGCAGGCCGAGGAGGAACGAGCCCGACAGCGCCTCCCACGTGCGGTCGAGGTCCTTGGCCTGGCCCGACGCGGCCATCGTGTAGCCGCGCGGCAGCCCCGGCCGCAGCCGCTGCAGGACGTTGCGCTCGACGTCGGCGATCGCCTCCGCCAGCGGCACGCCGGGCAGGAAGCCGACGGTGAGCGTGATCGCCCGCTCGCGGTCGCGACGCTCGATCTTGGTCGGGCCCTCGGAGCCGGCCACCGACGCGACCTCCGACAACGCGACGCTGCCGCCGCGGGGGAGCGCGAACCTCATCCGCCGGAGGTCGTCGGCCGACGGGGAGTCGCCCGCCGGGCCCATGAGGCGGATGTCGCGCTCCTTGCCGTTCTCGCGGAACACGCCCGCGAACACGCCGTCCACGAGCGTGGCGACAGACAGGCCCACGTCGGAGGCGCGCAGGCCGAGCTCGCTGGCGCGGCCGCGGTCGACGTGGACCTGCAGCTCGGGGTTGCCGTAGTCGAAGGAGGACCGCACGAACGTCGTCTTCGGGACGACGCTGCCGGGCCCGGGCGAGGCCAGCTTCTCGACCTGCGCCGCCACGTCGGCCAGCGTCTTGAGGTCGGGGCCGCGGATCGTCACCTCGGCCTGGGTGCCGCCGAGGAAGCCGCCGCCGCGGCGGAAGATCGGCGTCTGGGTGACGAAGAACCGCCCGCCGGGCAGGCCCGAGGTGGCGCCCCAGCCCGCGCCCACGAGCCGCTGCATGTCGGCGATCGTCGCCTGCTCCTTCTTGGCGAGGACGCCGACGAGGGTGACCTCGAGGCCGACGATGCTGAAGATGCGCTCGACCTGCGGGTTCGCGAGCAGGCGCTGCTCGATGGTCGAGACCGCGCGGTCCTGCTCCTCGAGCGAGTACCCCGCCGGGAACTGGCCGATGGCGAGGACCAGGTTGCGGTTGCCCTGGGGCAGGTAGTCGAGGGGGGGGAGGTAGGTGACGAACGCCCACCCGGA
>JAEUHO010000120.1 GCA_016795345.1 Planctomycetia bacterium
CAGCGAGACGATGGGCTACGACCCCGTTGTCTCGGTGTCGGCGGGAGGAATGTGCGTGACGGGAGGGGTGCTCGCGCGAGGAAGAGGGGGAGACCCTCGCCATGCACGACCTCGTGGAAGACCCGGAGACCGTGGCGGCCCTCTTCGAAGCGGCCGTCCCCGACCTGCCCGCGCCCGCGGCGATCCTGCGCGAACCGGACGGCCCGCGCGGCGTCGCGCGCTTCACCGTGCGCACCCGCGGCGCCGGCTACCGCATGAAGATCGGCGTGGACGACGCCGGCGCCGACGCCGTGCTGCGCGGCGCGCGGTCGCTCGTCGCGCTGACCCTCGCGGGGTGGTGCGCCCCGCGCAGCCTCGCGGCGCGCCCCCCGCGCGAGGGCGGGCCCGCCGTCGCGATCGAGACCGTCGTCGGCACCACCGACGGCGCGCGCGCCTGGGCCTCCCTCGGTCGCGACGGACGCTCGGCCCTCCTCCACGCCGCCGCCACCGCGCTCACGCGCCTGCACGCCCTGCCGGCCGGCATCGTCCCGGGAGGCACCGTCGGCGGATGGCGCGAACGCGTGCTCCGCTGCGCCGCGCGCCACCACGGCCGGCTCGCCGACCGCGGCGACCTCCCCGATCCGCTCCTCGCCCGCGCGCGCGCCGCCGTGGACGCGCTCGTCGCCGACCTCCCGAGCGACGTGCCGCTCGTCCCGTGCCACGGGGCGCCGAGCCTCCGCGAGATCGCCGTCGCGCAGCGCGCGTTCGCCGGCTGGCGCGACCTCGAGGCCCTCCGCCTCGGCGACCCGTGGCTCGACGTCGCCTACCTCGCCTTCATGACGGACGGCCCCGAGTCGCGCACCCCGACCCTCGTGCCGCTGCTCTCCGCGTACCGCGCGATCGCGCCGTGGCCCGCGGACCTCGCCGGCCGCCTCCGCCTCTACCTGCTGCTCGTCACGTTGAGCTCGCTCACCGACCCCTCGCTCACGCTGCCCCCCGAGGGGTGCGCGCTCGCGCTCGACGCCGCGCTCGACTGGGGGGCCGCCGACGCCCTCGCGTCGGTCGCGTGACGGCACGCGGGCTCCCGGGCCACACCCCCGGCCCCACACCGCCGGCCGGCGCCGTGCCCGTCGTCAGACGCCCATCTCCTCGACGACCGTGATGTCGGCGCCCTGCTTGGTCGCCGACTCGAGCGCGGTCTCGGCCACGGAGAACAGGTCCTCCATGATCTCGACGCCCTCGGACCGGTTCGTCGCGCCGCCGATGCGGATCGTGACCGGGATCTGCCGGTCGCCGATCGCCACGGGCTCCGTCGAGACCGCCGCGCGCAGCCGGCCGCCGAGCGCCTTCGCGCCCTCGCCGTCCGCCACCGCGATCACGACGAACCGCGCGTCGCCGTAGCGGCCGACGACGTCGTGGTCGCGCACGGTCCGCTTGAGGCGGCGGGCGACCGACTTCATCAGCTCGTCGGCCACGAACGTGCCGTGCCGGCCGCGCACGTCGGGCTGCTCGCGCACCTCGACGATCAGGCACGCGATCGGGCTGCCGTACCGCTCGCTCCGGCTCCACTCGCCGGTCAGCCGTTCCACGACCTGGAGCCGGTTCCACACGCCCGTCACGGGGTCGATGAACGGGACCTGGGTCAGCTCGATCTGGATGTGGTCGAGGATCCGGGTCTTCTCCTTCAGCTCGGCGTTCACGCGCCCGAGCTGGTCGGCCAGCGGCGGCTCGGCCGCGCGGGCCCGGCCCACGCCCGCCACGAGCCCGCCCTCGACCGGGAAGAACCGCCACTCGATCCGGCTCACGTCGCCGTCGTTCCGCTCGTGCTCCACCTCGACGAGGACCGTCGCGCCGCCCGCCGCGCGGGTCAGCTCGGTCAGCACGCGGGAGCGTGCGCTCTCGGGGACGAGGTCGAGGAAGTCCACGCCGGGTCGCCCGCCGCGGACGGCCTGGCGGAAGGCCGGGTTCCCCACCTTGACGCGGCGGTCCATCGAGATCAGCACGAACAGGTCCGCGGCGTCGCGGAAGACGTTCTCGACGGATACCGCGTCGGCCATGGGGCGCTCCGGACAGGCGTCGGGCCCGGCCGGCTGGGGGCCGGTCGTCGGCGCGACGTCCCTTCATCGTAAAGGGAGCCCCTCCCTCTGTAGGCCCTGCTCCGGGACCCTCCCTGCTGCGCCCGGCGATCCTCTCGCTGCGGCGGTCGTACTCGGCGGAAGGGCTCCTCAACGGGTCCAAAACCCGCCTCCGGGCCCTTCCGCCTCCGTGCGGCCCGCCTCGCGTCGGTCTCGCCGGGCTCGCGACGGGCAGTTCCGAAGCAGGGCCTTGACCGGGGGGCAAGCGGCATCGCGCCCACCCCCCCCCGGCCGGGCCTTGCGTCACTTCGCGATCGCGTACCGGTCTCCGCTGTTCACCACCACGAACGGCGTCGCGCCGATACCGGGGGCCTCGAACGTCCCGCGGCCGTCGGTCACGCCCCGGGCCTTGATGGCCCGGCCGTCCGAGACCGTGACGAACGCGCCCCGGACGCCCTTGCCCGTCGCGTCGAGGACGTGCACGCGCACCTTCTCGCCGACGCGCTGCAGCGCGACCTGGAGGTCCGTCTTGAGCACCACCGTGCTCGTCTCGAGGTCGCCGGCCTTCGCCACGACGAGGTAGACCCCCGCCGCGTCCTTGCCGACGGGCAGCTCGACCGTCGAGGCGTGCCAGCCGTGGTCGCCGCCGCCGGCGGGCCGCACGGTCCACTCGTGGGCGGGCGTGATGCCCGACAGGTCGATCCGGTTGAGGCCCTCGAGCGTCCTCCGGACCGCGAACAGCACCTGCAGGTCCACCGGGTAGACGCGCAGGCGCACCTCGCCCACGTTGCGGTACCGCATCGGGAACGACGCCGTCCCCGCCACGCCGGCGGTGACCGACTCGTCGAGCTCGAGCCGCGCGTCCGTGAGCCACGCGACCGCCTCGCGGGCGTCCTCGACGGCGACGGCCTCGCGGTAGGCGGCGATGGCCCCGGCGAGGTCGCCGAGCACGTGCCGCACCCGGCCGATCGCGTGCCAGGCCCGCGGCCGGAACTCGCTCGCCTCGCGCCGGCCGTCGGGCCGCGCGAAGGTCTCCGACACGAGCCGCTGCGCGGCCTCGACGACGCTCTTCCCGGTCGCCTCGCTCGGCGCCGCCTCGAACTTCAGGAGCCGCGTGTCCACCAGGAAGAACAACGTGTCGTCCACGAACGGCGTGTCGGGGAAGCGGCGGGGGAACGCCTCCGCCTCCTCCACCGCGCCGTCGAGGTCGCGCACGCGTCGCAGGGCCTCGACGAGCGCGTACGACGTCGGGGCCGCCACCGGCAGCGCCGCGAAGTGCGCCGCGACGTCGCGCAGCGCCTCGACGCTCTCGGCGTCCATCGGCGCGCCCGCCTTCCGGCTCCCGCCCTCGGGACGCGGCAGCTCCTTCAACCGCGTGGCCCGCTGCAACGCGGCCGTCGCGGTCGCGTTCGACAGCGGGTAGGCCTTCAGGGCCTCGCCGAGGGCCGCGAGCCCCTCGACCTCGCGCCCGCGCTGCGCGAGCGTCCGGGCCCACTGCGTCTCGAAGCCGAACGTCCGCGCCACGAGGTCGCGGTAGAGCGTCGCGGCCACGCCGTGCGCGCCCACGTCGGCGTACGCGTCGGCGATCGCCCGCGCCGCGTCGAGGTCGTTCGGCACGCGCGCCGGGTCGCGGCGCACGAGCTCCTCGCGGGCCCGCACGATCTCGGCCGGCGTCTTCGTCTCGAGGGCGCAGCGCAGGAGCGCGGCCTCGATCTCGACGACCACCTCGTCGCGCAGCGGCAGGGCCTTGAGCCCGGCGAACGCCGCGGCCGCGTCGGCCCACCGCTTCGCCGCGAGCGCCTTCTGCGCCGCCGCGTACACCTCGTCCGGCGTCGGCGCGGCCTCGGCGTCGCCGCGCGCGGTGCGCGTCGGCGTCACGTCGAACACGTGGCCCGTCGAGCGACCGTGCACCTCGGGGAGGTACATCGCGGCCACGCGCGCCGGCAGCGCGGTGAAGCGGCCCGGGTGGACCGCCTGCAGGACGTACGTGAACACGACCGTCCCGGCCTTCACGTCCGACACGAAGAACACCTGCCGGTCGTCGCGCCGCTCCTGGTTGTCGAACGGGCCGGTCGCGGTCTCGTCGAGCACCTCGAAGCCCGCGGGCAGCGGGTCCTCGACGATCAGGAACCTGAGGTCGCGCGGCGCGCGCACCGAGAGGCGCACGAGGATCCGCTCGCCCGACCCGGCCGCCTTCCGGCTCGTCGCCTCCACCTTGGGGCGCGCCGCCGGCCGCAGGATGTCGTGGCCCGGCTTCACCGGGAGCTCCGCGCCCTCGACGGGCGGGAGGTCGGCGTCGAGGTAGAGGCGGTCGATCGCCACGCCGTGCTCCTCGGCCTCGAGGGTCTCCGTCGCGACGACGGCGTCGAGGCGGGCGGCCCACCGGACCTCGCCCTCGCCCTCGAGCCGGAACGCCAGCGTGTGCCGCCCGGGCTTCCAGCCCTGGGCGACGTCGAGCCCGAAGCGCCGGTCCGCGAGCGGGAGGCCCGCCCCGGGCACGACCTTCACGGTCCGCACCTCGACGCCGTCGGCGAGCACGCGCACCGTGCCCCCGAACCGCGCGGGCCTCGCCGTCTCGACCCACGCCGCGCACGCGCCGACGAAGGCCGCGGCCTCGAGCGTCGAGCCGAAGCCGGCCTCGGGCCGGTGCGCGAGCAGCCAGCGCATGCCGCGCTCGACCGCGGGGTCCGCGACCCCGGCCGTCAGCAGCGCGCGCTGGGCCAGCGCCGTCGCCAGCCGGTCCGAGCCCGCGAAGCAGTCGTCCTTCCGCGCCGTCCAGCGCGTCGTCCCGTCGGGCTCCTCGACCTTGCGCGCGAGCAGCAGCCGCGCGCACTCCTCGGCGTCGAAGTCGCGCGACCGCGCGACCGCGGCCATCGTCATCCACGCGAGGCCCGCGACCGACAGCTCCTCGTTGCGGCGGCGGAACGTGACCTGGTAGGCCTCCTCGTCGGCCGTCCCCGCGGCCGCGAGCGCGCCGTGGGCGAGGGCCTGCACGTCGTCCGACGCGCCGCGCAGGATCGAGCGGAGCGCCTGCCGGGTGCGCGCGACCTCGCGGGCCGCGCCCTCCACGCCGGCGCGGTCGGCCTCGACGAGCGCGAACAGGGCGTAGGCCGTCATCGCGACGTCGCCGCGCCCGCCGCGCCACCAGCCGTACGTGCCGTCGTCGTTCGCGAGGTTGCGCAGGCGCGCGACCGTCAGACGCAGCGACGTCGCGAGCTCGGCGAGGCGCTTCGCGGCCGGGCTCCCCGCCGCCAGCAGGGCCTTGCGTGCCCACGCCGCGGGCAGCACCCGGTGCACGGTCTGCTCGACGCAGCCGTACGGGAACACCTCGAGGTAGGCGAGCCCGTCGAGGATCGCGGCGTCGAGGTCGGGGTAGAGCACCACCGAGAGGCGCGTCGCGCCCGGGACCGCCCCCTCGGGCACGTCGAAGAACGTCTCCACGACGTCGCCCTTCTCCGCCGACACGAGGCCCGTCCGCCCGTCCACCGCGCGGACGCCGCGCGGGAGCGTGCCGAACGTGGCCTCGACCTTGTCGCCGCCCTGGGGCGAGGTGAGCTCGGCCTCGAGCCGCACCGGGCCCGTGGCCGACGCCGTGACCTCGCGGTCGCGCATCGCACGGCCGTTCGGCGGGACCGAGATCGCGCCGTCCGCGCCGCCGAGGGTCACGCCCTCGGCCCGCAGGGCGAGCGTCCCCTCGAGCGCCGTCGCGCCCTGGTTGTGCACCACCGTCGGCACGCTCGCGCGGTCGCCCGCGACGAGGAACCGCGGCGCGTCCACGCGCACGAGCACGTCGCGCCGCGCCACGACGCTCGCGCGGCCCTCGCCGACGAGGGTCGCGCCCGACGCGCCGCGCGCGGTCGCGCGCCACGTCGTCAGGTTGTCGGGCAGCTTCACGGTGACGGCGGCCTTGCCCGCCGCGTCGGTCACGACGCGCGGCTCGAACGCGGCCGTGTCGGCGAACGTCTTGCGCAGCGTCGGCGAGACGGCGAACCCGTCCGCCAGGCCGTACTGCTCGCCGAGCGCGATCAGCGCATTGCGGTACACGGCGCCGTTCGCGGGCCCGTCGCCCTGCGCCAGTTCTCCGCGGAGCACCGTGCGGGGCATGGAGAAGCCGGACAGATCTCCACCGGGGCCGGCCTCGGCGCCGGCGTCGTCCCAGTCGAAGCCTTCGAATCGGTCCGCGTCGGCCTTCTTGTCCTCCCCGCCCTTGCTCTTCGCGGCGCCGCCGCCCCTGCCCTTCATCGACTTCCGGCCGCCGTACCCACCGCCGGCCCCGCCCGTGACCGCGAGGCCCGGCTTGGCCGCGAGCGCCTTCTCCGCCGGCGCGCCGTCCTTGGCGTCGTCCTCGTTGTGGTCCGCGAGCTCGGCGTCATGCACGGGCGCGCCCGGAGGCATCGGTGCGGGCGGAGCGCTCGGGGCCGGCGCCCGGTTCCTCGCCATCAAGCGCGCGTCTTCTTCCGCCTTCAGGGATTGACGGGGCAGTCGGTCCGCTCGCTTGTCGCTCTCGCCCGACTCGGCCTGCGCACGGCGCATGTAGTCGGCGACCTGCTGCTCGTCCGCCTGCTTGAGCATCTCCTGGGCCTCGGGGCGCTGCCGCAGCTCGCTCACGAGGTTCTTCGCGTCCCATGAGCCGGGGTCGGCCGCCACGGCCAGCAGCGCCTGCTGCGCCGCCTGCTCGACGTCGCCGCGCTGGAGCGCCTCGCGCGCGAGGCGCAGCGCGTTCATGGCCAGGAGCACGTTCGGGTCGCTGCTGCGCGCCGCGGCGTCGGCCAGGAGGTCCTTGTTCGTCTCGCGGGTCGTGCCGTAGGTGCGGAAGCCGACCGACGACGACGTCACCACGCGGTTCACCCGCTTGCGGTCGTAGAAGAACGGCCGGATCGCCGGCGTGCGGTCGGGCGCGACGGCGAACAGCGCCTCGTCCACCACCGCGAGGCCGACCTCGGCCGCGACGGGCGCGCCGCCCGCGTCGGTCGTCGTCACGTCGAAACGCACCTCGGCGCCCGGCGCCGCCTCGCGCGTGCTCGGCGTCACGGTCACCTGCAGGTAGCGGAACACGACGATCTCGTCCGCGGCCTCGAGCAGCCGGTCCTTGCCCGGGATCGCGACCTTCAGCACGATGTTCGGCGCGTACGCCGCGAGCACCGGCAGGTCGAGGATCGTGCTCGGGTCGGTCACGTCCACGAGGCGGTAGTCGAGGACCTTCTCGCCCTCGAACGTCAGCAGCGCCTTCACCTTCGTGACCGGGCTCTGCAGCAGCACCTCCGCCTTCTCGCCCTCGACGTACGTCTCCTTCGCGGCGACGAGCCGCGCGTCCTTCGCGAGGTCCTCGGCCTCGCCCGCGACGTCGAACGCCGCGTAGGCCGTCACCAGCGCGCCGCGCGCGTCCTTCGACGACCACCGGACGCGGTACTGCCCGGCCCCCGGCGCCTTCATGCGCACCTCGGCCCGGCCCTTCGCGTCGGTCGTCGCGGCCACGCGCGCGACCTCGAGCTCCTCCTCGAGCAGGCGCACGGGTGCGTTCGTCCCGGCGTCCTGCTGTCGCTTGACGGGCGGCGCGGGCAGCCGCTTCACGCGCACGAGGATCGCGTCGCCGGCCTTGCCGACGGGCGACTGGTTCGCGTCCACCGTCGTCACCGTGGCGCGCAGCTCCTGCTGCGGCCGGTAGACGCGCTGGTCGGTGCGCACGACGGCCCAGTGGTCGCGGCGCACGACGGGGATGCGGCCCTCGTCGGCGACGGGCCGCCGCGTCACGTCGGTCGCGACCGCCGAGACGACGTACTCCGCGTCCTCGTCGCGCTCCTGGGTCGCGAACCCGACCGCGAGCTCGCCGGCGGCGTCCGTCGTGCCCTCGCCCCGCGCGACGACGCTCCCCGCGGGCGCCGACCGCGAGGCCCGGCGCGCGTCCTCGAGCGACTGCGCGTCCTGGAAGTACCACGAGTAGTCGTCGACGGCCGACGGCGCGAAGTCGCGCGGCACGCGCGTGATCTGCCACGCCACGGGCGCGTTCACGACGGGCCCGCCGAACGTGTAGGCGAGCTTGATCGTGGCCTTGCCCTCCTCGCCGGTCTTGTACGACGGCTTCGCCGGCGTGACCGTCACGGTGAACTCGGGCTTGCGGTACTCGAGCACGCGGAACGTGCCCGCGAACGTCCGCTCGTCCACGACCACGCGCACGGACCAGTCGCCGAGCGGCGCCTCCCCGTCGAGCGTGAAGTCGCCGGTGAACGTGCCGAGGTCGCTCGCGACGGCGTCCTTCGCCTCGACCTCGACGCCGCGCGGGTCCACGAGGGCGACGCGGCCCTTCGCGCCCGACGGCACGATGTAGCCGCCGCCGTCGGCGCGCCGGTAGACGGCGCGGAACGCGACCTTCTGGCCGGGGCGGTAGACCGGCCGGTCCGTCGCGACGTGGGCCTTGCTCGTGAAGCCCTCGGCGAACACCGGGCCGGGCGTCCACTCGGTGGCCGCGGGGTGGCCGTCCTTCAGCACGAGCACGCGCTGGGCCGTGCGGTCGGTGTCGAGGCGGTAGACGCCGTCCTTGCCCGTGACGCCCTCCGCGAACACGGTGGTCCCGTCCGTCGCGAGGACCCGGGCGCCCTCGACGGGCGCGCCGGTCGCGCGGTCCCGGGCCCACACGAAGACCTGCCGGCCCGCGGCCGACTTCACCACCGCCTCGACGTCGCTCACCACGAGGAGCGTCGTCGCGGTGAGGTCGTCGTCGCCCGCGACGACGACGTAGGCGCCCGGGCCCGTGGTGGGGACGGGGCGCTGCGCGGTGACGAGCGCGAACGGCGCGAACGGGTCGACCTTCCACTCCGCCGTGGCGTCGGGCTTCACGATCTCGACCTGGATCGCGTCGACGCCGGCGATCGTCTGCTTGCGGCGGAAGTAGTCCTCGAGCCCGAGCTTGTAGACCTTCACCTTCAGCGCGGGCACGTTGCGCGTCACGACCGTCAGCACCGCGCCCTCGGCCGCGCCGATCACGCGCTCGCCGCGCACCTCGAGGTGCTTGCCCTTGAGCCGCGCGAGGCGGGCCGCGGCGTCGCCGTAGCCCGCGTGGGCCTTCAGCAGGGCCTCGTACTCCTTCACCGCGTCCTCGAGCCGCCCGAGATCGTCCTCGAGGGTCGTCGCGACGAGCAGCCACGCGGCCGGGGCCTCGGGGCTGCCGGCGTACCGGCCCGTGACCCCGCGCCAGACCGTCAGCGCGGCCTCGTGGTCCTTGCGCGCGCGGAGGAGCGCGCCCGCGCGGAACAACGCCTGGGGCGCCAGGCGGTGCGTCGGGAACTCCTCGGCGAACGAGCGCCACGCCGTCACCGCGCCCGTGGCGTCGTCCTGCGCGGCGAGCTGCTCGCCCTTCTGGAAGCGGGCCGCCGGGATGCGCTCCTGCACCTGCTGCCAGAGCGCGTGGTTCGGGTGGGCCGAGAGGAAGCCCTTCCACTCCGTGACCGCGTCGTCGAAGCGGCCGGCCGCCGCGAGCGTCTCGGCGAGCGCGTTGCGCCACACCGGCGCGTCGGCGTCGCCCGGGAAGCGCTCGGCGAGGCCGCGCCACTCGGCGGCCGAGGCCTCGAGCTGCCCGGCCTCCGACGCGAGGGCCTGGGCGAGGCGCACCTGCACGGCCTTCGTCGCCGGGTCGCCCCGGTGCTCCGCGATCGCCTGGCGGAGGAAGCCGAAGCCCTCGTCGAGGCGGGCCCGCAGGTCGGCCTCGTCCTTCGCGTCGCGGCGCGACGCGAGCCGCTCCTCGCCGAGGAGCGTCAGCACCTCGAGGTGGCGCGCGCCGGCGGGCCACTTCTCGAGCGCCTCGCGCAGGCCCTTGCGCGCGTCGTCGCGCTGGCCCGCCCGCAGCTGCGCGCGCGCGCGGCCGACGGCCCAGGCCTCCGGGTCGGCGCCCGGGCCCTTCGGGTCGTCCTTCGCGAGCCGGTCCCACGCCGCGGCGGCCGCGGCCCAGTTGCCGACCTCCTCGAAGGCCGTCGCGACGCGCGCGCGCACGCGCAGCACGTCCGCGGGCGCGACGCCGATGCCGAGGGCCGTGTCGTACGCGGCGAGCGCCGCCGCGAAGTCCTTGCGCTTCACGGGCCGGCCGAGGTCGTCCTTCGCGTCGCGGCCGTCGAAGTCGCCGTCGCCGAGCGCGACGTAGAGCGCCGCGAGCCGGGCCCGGTGGTCGGTGCCCGTGAGGAACGCCGCGCGCTCGCGCAGCACCTTCGCCTCGTCGGCCGGCGCGGCGAGCTTCGCGTACGCGTCGGCCATCGTGGCCTTCATGCGGCCGGCCCACACCGCGTCCCCGTGCGCCGCGAGGAACGCCGTCGCGGCGTCGAGCGAGGCCCGCGCGTCGCCCGCGTCGAGGAGCGCCCGCGCCTCGAGCACCCACGCCTCCATCGCCTCGGGGGTCGCGGGGAACCGCTCGCGCACGGCCTTCAGCGCGCCGGCGGCGGCCTTCCACTCGCGGTCGCGGAGGGCGACCTGCGCCGCGCGCAGGGCCTTCGCCGCCTCCGGCGGGGCCCCGTCGGCGACCGCGAACAGGGGGCACGCGACGAGGGCGAGCACCGACGCGACGAGCCAGGGACGACGGGCCATGGGAGCCTCCACACGGGATGGGACACCGGAACCGGAGCACGCGACGGGCGCACGCGGCGGGGCCGCCGGCACGGGGCGCACCCGACGCGACGAGCGTAGCGCCGGACCGTCCTCGCCCGCGCCCGGGGACGGGGTGCCGCGCGCCCGGGGCGACCGGGGCCCGGCGGCCCCCCTTAGACACCGCGTGCACGGGGTGGTTCCATCGCCCGCCCATGCAACCCCCGGCCCTCACCGCACGCACGCGCATCGTGCTCAACGCCCTGATGGCCGGCCTGGTCCTCCGGGTGCTCGGGCTCGACGCCCTCTCCCTCTGGGTGGACGAGGGGGTCACCTGGGCCAACGCGTCGACGGGGTCCTGGAAGGACACCTTCTACGCCGAGTCGAACCACCCGCCGGTCTGGTGGCTCGTCACGCGTGCATCCCTTGTGTTCTGGCCGGGGGACGAGGGCGCGCTGCGGATGCCGGCCGTCGCCTGCGGGGTCCTCGCGCTCGTCCTCACCTGGCGGCTCATGGTCCGCCTCACCGACGGCGCCCGGACGCCGACCCGGGGCGGGTTCGTCGGCGGCGACGGCTCGACCGCCGTGTGGGTCACGGTCCTCGCCGTCGTCAACCCGTTCTGGATCGAGTACGCGCAGGAGGCGCGGATGTACGCCGCGCTCCTCGCGGAGGCGCTGGGCCTCTCGCTCCTCTACCTCCGCTGGCTCGACCGCGGCGGCCGGTGGACCCTCGTCGCCTACGGGGTCCTCGCGTCCGTCGCGCTCCACACGAACTACTTCGCGTTGTGGCCCCTCGCCGGGCACCTCGCCCACGCGCTGTGGGTCGCGCGCGACGCCCGCCGCCGCGGCGACCCGTTCCGCGTGCGGCCGCTGCTCGTGGCGCAGGTCGCGGCGGGCCTCTCGTTCGTCCCGTGGTTCCTGTACATGCTGCAGGCCTACCGCGGCATCTCGCCCGGCTCGTACGAGCCCGTGAGCCGCCTCGCGCACGCGCTCTGGCGCATGGGCACCGGGCCCGCGCTCGTCGCGCTCGACGCGCCGCGCGTGCGCGCGGGCCCCGCGGCCGTCTTCGCCGAGGAGCCGGCGATGGTCGTCGGGACCGCCCTCCTCTGGGTCGTGCCCATCGCCCTCGGCCTGCGGACGCTCGCCCGCCGCGACCGCGGCGCGTTCGCGTTCGTCGTCGCCTCCGTCGCGGTGCCGATCGCGCTCGTGCTCCTCGCGTGCGTGCGCTGGCCCCTCGTCCACGAGAAGTACCTGATCTTCGTCGCGCCCTTCCTCCTCTGGCTCGCGGTCGTCGGCGCGCGCTCGGCCCCGGGCCTCCTGCGCCCGGTGCTCCTCGGCGGCCTCGTGGCGCTGCACGCGGCCGGCCTCTTCGCGTACCACTTCGGCGACACGCCGCTCGCCGCCCCGCTCGTCGGGGCGCACCGGTACGGCAAGGAGCAGTGGCGCGAGGCCCACGCGTTCGTCGCGCGGACGCGCGGCCCCGGCGACGTCGTGGTCCTTCACGCACCCTTCACGCAGATGACCTGGGCCTTCTACGACCGGGTCCAGCCGGTGCCCGCGACGCCGCTGCCGCCGCTCGCGCTGCCGTGCGACCGGGCGCTGTCCGCCGAGGAGGTGCTCCGCGAGGTGCCGGGCCTCGCGTCGGCTCCCGGCGCGTTCCTCGTCCTCTCCCACCCCGCCACCGACGACCCCGACCACTACCGCGACGTCTTCCTCGAGGCGGTCGCCTCCGCGTGGGGCGGCTTCGCGGTCGAGACCCTCGAGCTGCCGCGGCAGTGGGGGATCCGGATCGTCCACGCGAGGCGGCCCTGACGTTCGGGACCCGAAGGCCCGCGCCGGTTCGTGATCGGGCGCCGGGCGGAACGTAGACTCCGGCCCCATGCCCAAGCCCCGCGCGAAGTCCCCCCGTCGCATCGCGATCCTCACGGGCGGCGGCGACTGCCCCGGGCTCAACGCCGTCATCCGGGCCGTCGTCAAGACCGCCGAGAACGACTTCGGCTGGGAGGTCTACGGCGTGCGCGACGGCTTCGAGGGCTTCCTCGTCGCCGGCGACCGCGGCATCTCGCGCCTCGACCGCGCCGACATCGCGGGCATCCTCCCGCTCGGCGGCACGATCCTCGGCGCGAGCAACCGCTGCAACCTGTTCGCGGTCGAGCGCAAGGGCCGCGTCACCGACGAGAGCCACCGCGTCCCGGCGGCGATGCGGCGCCTCGGCCTCTCGGCCCTGATCCTCGTCGGCGGGGAGGGCACGCACAAGGCCGCCGCGCAGCTCGCCGACCTGCGCGTCCCGGTCGTCGGCGTCCCCAAGACGATCGACAACGACCTCGGCGGCACCGAAGTCACGTTCGGCTTCGACACCGCCGTCGGCGTCGCGACCGAGGCCGTCGACCGGTTGCATTCGACCGCCGCGAGCCACCACCGCGTGATGTGCGTCGAGGTGATGGGCCGCCACGCGGGCTGGATCGCGCTGCACTCGGGCATCGCCGGCGGCGCCGACGTGATCCTGCTGCCGGAGATCCCGTACGACCCCGACCGCATCGTGAAGCGCATCGCGTCGCGCGTCCGCCACGGCCGCCGGTTCTCCATCGTCGTCGTCGCCGAGGGCGCGAAGCGCGGCGGCGGCGCGCCCGTCTTCCGCAAGGGCAGCGGGAACGACCCGATCCACGACCGCCTCGGCGGCGTCGCGGCCGTGGTGTCGCAGGAGATCGAGGAGCGCACGGGCATCTCGGTCCGCGCGACGGTCCTCGGCCACGTCCAGCGCGGCGGCTCGCCCAGCCCGGCCGATCGCGTGCTCGCCACCCGTTTCGGCGTCGGCGCGGTCCACGCCGTGGCCGAGGGCCGCTTCGGTCGCATGGTCGCGCTGCGCGGCGGCGAGATCACGACGGTGCCGATCGCGAGCGCCGTCGCCACGCTCAAGACGGTGGACCCGGCCGGGTCCGTCGTCGCGGCCGCGCGCGCGCTGGGCATCTCGTTCGCCGCCGCCGACGGCGGCGACGACCCGCACTTCGCCTCGCGCCGCCGCCACGGCGCCCCGTGACGGCGGGGCCCGCCGGGGCCGCCCGGCGGGACGGGCCTTCCGAACCGTGCACGCGCGGGTAGAGTCCGCGCCCGTGCGCCGCATCGACCTCCACGCCCACACCGACCTGTCCGACGGCACGCTGCGTCCGGCGGACCTCGTGAAGCTGGCGGCCGAGGCGGGCCTCGCGGCCCTCGCGGTCACCGACCACGACACGACGGCCGCGCTCCCCGTCGCCCGCGAGGTCGGCCGCGCCCTCGGCGTGGAGATCCTCACGGGCTGCGAGATCACGGCCCGCTTCCCCGGGCGCGCGATGCACGTCCTCGCGTACGGCTTCGACGACCGCGAGCCCCGCCTCCAGGCGATGTTCGCCGAGATCCGCGGCGCCCGCGAC
The DNA here is from genome assembly GCA_016795345.1 of Planctomycetia bacterium. Taxonomy (GTDB): domain Bacteria; phylum Planctomycetota; class PLA2; order PLA2; family JAEUHO01; genus JAEUHO01. The sequence goes on from JAEUHO010000120.1 coordinate 14,029, forward strand.
GTCCGCAACCCGCGCATCCTCGACCGCCTGGCCGAGCTGGGCTGCCCGCTCACCATGGACGAGGTCCGCGCGGAGGCCGGCGGCGACGTCGTCGCCCGGCCCCACATCGCCCGGGCCCTCGTCCGGCGCGGCTACGTCAGCGACACCAAGACCGCCTTCCAGCGCTACCTGCGCGACGGCGGCCCCGCCTTCGTCCCCGCCGAGTCGGTGGATCCCGCGGACGCGATCGCCGCCGTGAACGCCGCCGGCGGCGTCGCGGTGATCGCGCACCCGCGCCAGCTCCGCATCGACGGCGCCGCCGGCATCCGCGCGCTCTTCCGCTCGCTCACGCAGTCGGGCCTCGGCGGCATCGAGGTCCTCCACCCGAGCCACGACGCCGACGACCGCGTGCTCTACGCCGACATCGCCGCGCAGGAACGCCTCGTCTCCACGGGCGGCAGCGACTTCCACGGCGCGAACAAACCCGACATCCGCCTGGGCGTCGGCGACGGCTCCATCGAGGTCGGGTACGAGACGTGGGAGGCGCTGCGCGCGCGGTGCGCGGCGTCGCCGTCGCGATGAGCGTCCCGCTCTACGTCCGCCTCCTGCCGCGGCGCCTCGTCTCGCGCACGCTCGGCTTCCTCGCGCGCCGTCGCGTCCCGCGCTGGCTGCTGCAGCGCGTGTTGCGTGCGTATTGCAAGGGCTTCGGCGTCGACCTGACCGAGGCCGCGGCGCCCCTCGAGTCCTTCCGCACGTTCGACGCGTTCTTCACGCGCCCGCTGCGCGACGGCCTGCGCCCCCTCGACCCCGACCCCGCGGCGTTCCTCTCGCCCGTGGACGCGCGCGTCTACATGTCGGGCCCGGTCGAGGCGGGGACGATCCTGCAGGCCAAGGGCGTGCCCTACACGCTCGCCGAGCTCCTCGGCTCCGCCGACGACGCCGCGCCCTTCGAGGGCGGCACGTTCGTCACGGCCTATCTGTCGCCGAAGGACTACCACCGCATCCACTGGCCGCTCACCGGCTCGGTGGACCGCATCCGCCACCTGCCCGGCGACCTCTGGCCCGTCAACGACCGCGCGCTCGCCGGCGTCCGCGGCCTCTTCGCGCGCAACGAGCGCATCGCGGTCCTCGGCCGCACGTCGTCGGGCGCCGCGTTCGCGATGGTGCCGGTGGGCGCGCTCAACGTCGGCTCCATCGGGCTCGAGTTCCACGACGTCCGCACGAACCGCCCGTTCCGCCGCGCGCCGCGCACGATCCCGTTCGCGCCGCCGGTCGCGGCGACGCGCGGCGACCGCGCGGCGTGGTTCAGCTTCGGCAGCGCGGTCGTCCTCCTGCTCTCGCCGGCCGCCGGTCGCCTCGACGCGCTCGAGCCCGGCACGCTGCTCCGCGTCGGCCGCCGCATGGGCACGCTCACGCTCCGCTGACGCGCGATCCTCCGCTCCGGTACGCGAGGCCCGATGCATCGCACGCGAGGCCCGTTCGCCGGCGGGCCGCGACGCGGCCGCGGACGCGCCGTCGCATCGGTCGTCCGTCGGCGTGGATCGCGGGCGGGCACAAGGCCCGCGCCCTACGGGTTCCGGCGTCGATCGACGCGCCCGTCAACCCGGACGCGCGTCCGTGGTGCCGATGGGGATTATGGCGTAGGATGCACGCAGCGGGCGTATGGCGTGCATTCGTAGGGGCGGGCCTTGCGCCCGCCCGCGCCGTTGCGTGCCTCGAGGCGCTTCTGTCGGATCGAGGGCAACGGTGCTCGGTCCCCTCCCGGGACCGCGAGGCCCGGTGGCCCCCGTGGATCGCGGGCGGGCACAAGGCCCGCGCCCTACGGGTTCCGGCGTCCATCGACGCGAACGCCAACCCGGACGCGCGTCCGTGGTGCCGATGGGGATTATGGCGCACGATGCACGCAACGGGCCTCTGGCGTGCATTCGTCGGGGCGGGCGTTGGGCCGCCCCTGTCGGTTCCGGCGTCGATCGACGCGCCCGTCAACCCGGACGCGCGTCCGTGGTGCCGATGGGGATTATGGCGTAGGATGCACGCAGCGGGCGTATGGCGTGCATTCGTAGGGGCGGGCCTTGCGCCCGCCCGCGCCGTTGCGT
>JAEUHO010000121.1 GCA_016795345.1 Planctomycetia bacterium
AGGCCGTGAAGCGGTTCACGGCGACCCCGGACGCGTTCGACCTCGTGGTCCTGGACCTCGTGTTGCCCCGGCTGTCGGGGAAGGAGGTCCTCCGGCGCATCCGGGCCCTCCGGCCCGGCGTGGCGGTGCTGCTGACGAGCGGGAACGTCCACGAGGGGCTCGAGGACCCGGAGGTCCGGGCCGGGATCCGGGGTGTGTTGCCGAAGCCCTACCTCCCGGCGGACCTCCACGCCGCCATCCGGGCCGCGCTGGCGCCGAGCGCTCCGGCGGGACTTGGGAGCCACGCGAGGGCGTGATTCTCTGGGCCCTTCGTTCGCGCGCCGTGCGCGCGGACGCCCCTGGAGGCACCCATGGCGAAGTCGTCGAGCAAGGCCCCCGCGAAGGATCCGACCCCCGTGAAGGCGGCCGCGACGGCGAAGCCGGCCGCCCCCGCGAAGGTCCCCGCGACCCCGAAGGCGGCCCCGGCCGCGGCCAAGGCGCCCCGTCCGGCCGGCAAGGGCGGGAAGGCGCCGCGCGTGCACCGCGTGGCCGTGCTCGCCGGCGACGGCATCGGCGAGGAGGTCGTGCGCGAGGGCCTGAAGGTCCTCGACGCCGTGGCCGACATCGAGGGGTTCACGCTCGAGCGCAAGGTCTACCCCTACGGCGCCGACCACTACCTCGCGACGAAGGAGGCCATGCCGGCCTCGGCGCTCGCCGAGATGGGCGAGATGGACGCGATCTTCCTCGGCGCCATCGGCGACCCGCGCGTCGAGACGGGCTTCCTCGAGCGCCAGATCATCTGGGGCGTCCGCCAGACGTTCGACCTCTACGTCAACCTGCGGCCGATCCGCCTCTACCACGAGGCGCTCTGCCCGCTGAAGGACAAGAAGCCGGCCGACGTCGACATGGTGGTCGTCCGCGAGAACACCGAGGACGCCTACGCCGGGCTCGGCGGCATCCACCGCAAGGGGACGCCGCACGAGGTGGCGATCGCCGAGATGATCTACACGCGCCAGGGCGTCGAGCGCGTGATCCGCTACGCCTACGAGCTGTGCAAGAAGCGCAACAAGAAGCGCCGCCTCACGCTCGTCGACAAGGCGAACGCGATCCGCGCGCAGGACATCTGGACCCGCACGTTCGCCGAGGTCGGCAAGGAGTACCCGGAGGTCGAGCAGGACCACGCGTACATCGACGCGGCCTGCATGTGGATGGTGAAGAGCCCCGAGTGGTTCGACGTCGTCGTGACGCCGAACCTCTTCGGCGACATCCTCACGGACATCGGCGCGATGATCCAGGGCGGCCTCGGCATCGCGGCCAGCGGCAACATCCACCCGGGCAAGGTCTCGATGTTCGAGCCGATCCACGGCTCGGCGCCGAAGTACCGCGGGCAGAACAGCGCGAACCCCATCGCCGCGATCGAGGCCGGGCGCATGATGCTCGAGCACCTCGGCGAGGCGAAGGCCGGCAAGCGCATCGAGGCCGCCGTCCGCCACGTGATCGAGACCGGCCGCATCCGCTCGCTCAAGGCGGGCGCCTACAAGTGCGACGAGGTCGGCGACATCATCCGCGACGCGGTGGCGACCGGTCAGGGGATGTGACGCGAGGCCCGGCGGCCGCCGGGCCGCCGTCCCGACGCGCCCCGA
>JAEUHO010000159.1 GCA_016795345.1 Planctomycetia bacterium
AGGGAGGCCGTGTTCCTGCACCACGCCGAGGAGCCTCCGCGACGTGGCGCACGCGTTCGTGCCCGCCGGTGGCCCTGCGATACGCCCGGGTCGCAGCCGCGGCCCCAACCTCGTCCCCTCGTGCATGGGCCGGGCTAGGGCGCGGACCCGCCGGTCGCCCACCCGTCGGCGGCCCATGCACGGGGGTCGTGGGGACTCACGTCGTGGTGGTTCGCGTCGTGGTGGTTGAGCGGCGTGCGGTCGCGCGCGAAGGCGGCGGCGTCACCCACCTCGAACCGCGCGCCGCGCCGGCTCGCCGCGCCGAGGCGGGCGATGTGCTCCAGCACGAACAACGGCCACGCGAACGCGTCGGCGAGCGTGCGGGGCGCCGTCGCCCGCCCGGCGACGGGTTCCGCCGGGTCCCGCGACGGATCGGCCGACGGCGCGGCGTCCGGGCCGCCCGCCGGGGCGGCGAGTCCCGCGAGCAGGTGCCGGAGGCGCGTGACCTCGCGCGCGAGCGACTCGCACTCGACGGCCGTCAGCGGGGTCGGGCGACCGACGAGCCGCAGCAGCGGGAACCGCGAGCCGGGCCGCTCGCCCTCGAGCCGCCGCGCGACGACCGCCGCCATCGCCTCCAGGGCGGCGACCCGCCCGAGGAGGTCGTTGCGCCCGGAGTGGGCGTCCACGAAGCGGACGGACAGGCGACCGCTGGCGTCGCTCGGCATCATCATCGATGGGGGATCACCGACGGAGGGCTCCGTGCACGCCCCGACGCGTCGTCACGACGCGACCGGGCCGGTGCACGACGGGACTCTACCCCCGCACGGGGACAGATCGCGCCCCTCGACGTCCGTGCGACCTCGTGCGCGCGGGCGTCAGCGCTTGCGGCCGGCGCCGCCCTTGGCCGCGGGCTTGCCGGCCTTCTTCGCGGCCGTCGGCTTCGCGGCGGGCTTCTTCGCCGCGGCCTTCGCCGCCGGTCGCTTCGCGGCCGGCTTCGCCTTCCCGGCGGACTTCCCGCCCGTCGACTTGGCGGCGGCGGCGGCGGGACGCCGCTTGCCCTTCGGCGTGGGGGCCGGGGGCGGCGGCGGCTGCGTGCGGGCCGACGCGGGCACCGGCATCGCCGGGCCGTGGTCGAGCGCGTCGTACGCGGTCTGGATGCGCTGGGTCCACGTCGCCGTCTCGGCCGGCGTCCGCGGGAAGCCCCGATCCTCGCGGGTGTGGGCCGCGATGCTCCCGATCACCGAGAGCTGGTGGCGGATCGTCATCCCCGGGATCGACGCGGCCGCGACGTCGGGCCACGTGCCCGGCTGCACCGCGGGCGGCACGTCCGGCGGCAGCGGGTCGCCGTGGCCGGGCGCCATCGCGTCCACCAGCGCCGCGTACGCGCGCTGGACGCGGCCGCGCCACGTCTCGAGGTCCGGTCCCCCGTGGAACCCCAAGGGCTCGACCGTCGCCGCGATCCACACGATGTAGTCGAGCTGATCGCGGACCTTCAAGGCCGGGCTCGTCGCAGCGGCGACGTCGGGCCACACGTGGATCACGGTCGTCACTCCAGGGGACCGGCGGGGCGGTCGCGCGCATCTTGCGGTGGCGGGGGGCGGGCCGCAAGAACCACGAGTCGGAGGCCCCCCCGGTGGGGACCTCTCCGCCGCCGTCCGGCTCCAACTCCAAGCCCGAAAATGGGTTGCGACGACCCCGGGGGGGCCTCCCACGCGAGGTCGGGCCCGGCGTGGTTTCCCCGTGCGGCCCCGTCGTGCGCTCGGCTACACTCCCGCCGTCGCGATGGCGGCCTGCGCGGCTTCGGTGACGAAGCGCCCGCACCCCGTCTTGGCGCCGCTCCGGCCCCTGAGGGTCCGCGTTCTCCCTCCCTGCTCCCCGACGCTGTTCTCCGTCCGTGCTCTCCGACCGTGGTCTCGCGCTTGCGACTCGAAGCGCCCCCTCGTCCGCAGGATCCATCGATGTCCCACGACGTGCGCGTTCACATCCGCCTGGGCACCCTCCGCCTCGCCTACGAGGGCTCCCGCACGTTCTACGAGGCCTCGGTGGAGCCGTTGGTCGCGCGTGCCGCCCAACGCGGTCGGCGCGTCGCGGCCGGGGACGGGGCGCGCACGACGACGGCCGGCGGCGCGGACGCGGGCTCGGAGCCGGCCGGGACCCCGACGGGTCCGGCCGCGCCCGCCGCGCCGACGCTCGACGCGTTCGTCCCGAAGTCGCCGGAGTTCGGGCGGTTCCTCCGCCGCCTCGGCCCCGAGGCCGCCGAGCCGGACCGTCAGGTCGTCGCGCTCGCCTTCTACCTCTGGAACTACGAGCGCCGCGAGACGTTCACCGCGCACGAGATCGAGGGGTGCTTCGCCGCCCTCGGGTTGCGGTCGCCCGGCGACCTCGACGACATCCTGGTGGACCTCACCGACCGCAAGCGCTTCGTCGAGGGGGTCGGGGACGGCGCGTGGCGGCTGACGAAGAAGGGCGAGAACTACGTCAAGACGAGGCTGCTCTCGGCCTGACGACGTCCGCTCCGAGGCCGGCGCCGGCGTAACGCGCGGCCGCGTCCGTTCCCGCGGCGGCGACCCCGAGCGGAGGAACGGTCGGCGGACGGATGGGTCCGGGGCCGCGGCCCGTGACGGGACCGCGAGGCCCGCCGGCCGCCGGGCCTCGCGGTCCACCGCGGGGGGCTCGGGTCCATCGGCCGCGGGGCGCCGGGCCCTGCCCCGCGTCCCCGCGACGTCGCGCGCGGCACCGTCGTGCGTCGCGCGCCGCTCCGGCGCGAGGCACGCCCGGAAAACACAACGGGCCCCGCGGACGCGTCCGCGGGGCCCGTCGGGATCGACGTCGCGACGTGCGTCAGGCGACCTTGGCCTTGCGCTTCTTCGAGGCGCGGATCATGACCATCCCGCCCGTCGGGCCGGGGATCGCGCCGCGGATGTAGAGGAGGTTCTTCTCGGCGTCCACGCGGGCGACGAGCAGGTTCTGCACGGTCTTGCGCGTGTTGCCGTACTGGCCGCCCATGCGCGTGCCGCGGCGGGTGTGCTCCGGCTTGCGGCAGCCGATCGAGCCCGCGTGACGCCAGTGGTAGTGCGCGCCGTGCGACTCCTTCTGCGTCGCGAAGCCGTGGCGGCGGACGACGCCGCTGAAGCCGCGGCCCTTCATCGTGCCGATCACGTCGACGTACTCGCCCTGGGCGAAGATGGCGCACGTCAGCGCGTCGCCGACCTTCGTCTCGCCGGCGGCGCCCGGGGCGAGGCGGACCTCGCGCAGGAAGCGCTTGGGCTCGACCTTGGCCTTCTTGAAGTGGCCGGCCTGGGGCTTCGAGGTCAGCTTCTCGCGGCGGGCGCCGAAGCCGATCTGGATGGCCTCGTACTTGTCCACCCCGTCGGCCTTCTTGACCTGGGTGACGGTGCAGGGGCCGGCCTCGACGAGCGTGCAGGGCACGACGTCGCCGTTGTCCTCGTAGAGCTGGGTCATGCCGAGCTTCGTGCCGACGAGACCCTTGGACAGCATGGCGATGGACATCTGGGGCGTACCTCCGACCGGGCCGAGCAGGGTAAAGAGAGCGCCCGGGGGGTCAAGGAAACGAAGGGGCCCCGCGTGAATCCTCCTCGGGGCCTCGCGCGCGCCGGGGGGAGCGTGCGACGCGGACCCGGGGGTGGCGGCGGAAGCCGTGAACCCGACGGGGGGGCGAACCGTACCCGACGTCGGGCGCGGCGGCCCGAGGACGCTGGACAGCGGCCCGTCGAGCGCGGAACATCCCGGGGTGACCGCGCGTCCTCCCTTCGACATGACCCGGCCCACCCCCGGTACGCCGTCGCCGTCCCCGGACGGCGATCCTTCGACGTCCGCAGCGTCGGCCGGCTTCCGCGGCCTGCCGTCGGGCATCGAAGCCGCCCTGCGCGGGATGTCGGCCCCCCCGGCGCCGACCGGCCTCCGCGAGCGCGTGCTCGCCGCCGCGGCGTCGCCCTCGCGGGTGCTGCCGTTCGGTGTGCCGGTGCGCGAGCGGGGGCGCCTGCTCGCGATGTTCGCCGCGGCGGCCGCGGCCGCCGCGGTCGTGTTCGTCGTCGGGGGGCAGCTGCGCGCCGGTGCCCGCGCCGCGGCGCCGGCGTGGGAGACCCTCCACCCCGAGGCGAAGACCCCGCCCCCGCGCGTCCGCGTCGTCAACGACCCGGCGCGCCCGGACTGGACGTCGGCCTCGATCGTGAACGCTTCGTTCGACCCCCTCGGCGGCCCGTAGGCCTTCGGGGGCAGGGTCGGCGGCGCGCTCCCGCGTCGCCGTCCGCGGTGCGCGGTTCCCTCAGGAGACCTCTCGATCGTGCGACGTCCGTCCTCCCTCGCTTCGCTCGGGTTCGCCGCGCTGCTCGGCGCGGGCCTCGGAGCCGGGACGCTCGCGATGCTGCCGCGGTCGGGGCCGGACGAACGGGCGGCGGAGGACGCCGACGCGCTGCTCACGCGCGCGGCCGAGCGCGGCTTCACCGACGGGCGCTGGCGGATCGTCGAGCAGATGTGGACGCGGGAGCGGCTGTTCGCGCGCGACCCGGCCCAGGCCGACCTGTGCCAGATCCGCCTCCTCGACCGGCCGGGCGCGCCCGTGCTGCCGGCGGCGTGCCGCGACCTGACGCGGCACCTGCTCGGCGACGTCGCGCAGTTCCTCAAGGCCTACCCCCTCAAGGCCGGTCCCGTCGTGGAGGGCCAGGGCGACGAGCGGGCGGTCTCGTTCGAGTGGTCGCGCGACGGCGGCCCCTCGCGGCGCGCGTGGTTCCGCGCCTCGACCGGCGACCTGGTGCGGCTGGTGGAGCGCGACGGCGCGGGCGAGGTGCTGCGGTCCGTCGAGCTGATCGGTCGCGACCTCGCGGGCTGGACGCCGACCCCGATCCCGGTCCGCACCGCGGCGGTGCGCGTCGGGGGCGAGTCGGGTGGCCTCGACTTCGCCGCCTTCGCCGCGCGGGTCACGGTGCCGATCTACGAGCCCACGCGCCTGCCGCCGAAGTTCCGCCGCGCGGAGTTCGGGTACGACGACCGCGCGCCGCGCGGCGACGCCTCGGGCGAGAAGCTGCCGGTCGCCTGGGTCGCGTACACGGACGGCCTCGTGCGGATGAACCTGTTCATCACGCGCCGCGCCGACATGCGCCGCCTCGAGGCGCTGGCCCGCGAGCAGACGAACGCCGCCGGCCGCACCACGTGCCCGACGTCGTCCGCCCAGACCCCCGAGGAGATGCTCGAGGGCGCGGACGCGATCCTGGTCCACCGTCGCGACGACGGCTGCCGCGTCGTCCTCCGCCGCGACGACCTGCCGGACGTGGCCGTCGCGCTGGTCGGCTTCCGCGGGCTCGCCCCCGACGACTACGTGCAGACGATCCGCACCCTCGTGCGCGTGTCGCCGACGAAGCCCGGCGAGGTCCCGCTGCACGAGCCGGGTCGCTGACGCCAGGCGGCGGGCGCGGGGGGAGGGCGACCCGACGGCGGGGGACCGCGAGGCCCGCTGGCCGTCGAGGTCCCGTCCGCGCGGGCCGGCGGGGCTGCTGGGCTGACGGGGCCGCTGGGGCGACCGGGTTCCTGGGCCGATCGGGAAATGACCCCGAGGTGACGGACCTCGCGTAGCCTGTCCGCTCGCCCCCGGAGCCCGCCCCGTGTACCGCCGCTTCTTGAGCGTCCGCTACTTCCGGACGCGCCTCGTGAACTGGCTGTCGGTCGTCGGGGTCATGGTCGGCGTCGCGGTGATGATCGTCGTGTGGTCGGTGTTCACCGGCTTCGCGACCGAGACGAAGCGCGTCATCCGCGGCACGCTCGCCGACGTCGAGCTGTCGCCCGCGGGCCCCGACGACCCGCCGGACTACCCGGAGCTCGAGCGGCTCCTCCAGCGCAGCCCCGACGTCGCCGCGTGCGTGCCCCGCCTCACCGCGTACGTCGTGCACCCGTACGAGTCGATGCGGCGGATCGCGGGCACGGGCACCGCGTACCACCTGATGACCGGCGTCGGCGTGGACTGGCGGCGCGAGCAGCGGTTCGTCGAGGACGGGCGCCGGCGCGGGTTGCGCGACGTCTCGGGGCTGATCGGCCTCGTGAAGGCCGCCGAGGACCCGAACGACCCGTTCTCGAGCCCGTCGTCGCTGGCCCGGTGGGGGCCCGACGGCGACGCGGAGACGCTGAAGGGCATGTTCAGCCTCACGTTCCTCCGGCGCTTCATCGGGCTGCCGCCCGGCGCGAAGGGCGAGGCCCAGGAGTTCCTCGCGCGGAAGGTCCCGCTCACCATCGTGCGCGAGACGACCGACGCCGAGGGCAACCCGGACTACAAGATCAGCACGAAGGACGTCGTGATCTCCGCGGTGTACGACTCGAAGGAGCGCGACGTCGACGTCGGGCGCGTCTACTTCGACCGCGCGGCGCTCTGGAAGTTCAGCGCCCCGCTGCCCCCGCCGCCGCCCGGCGGCGGTCGGGCCCCGAAGCCGCCGGACACGCCGCCCGAGAAGGTGCCGTACGCCGAGGTCGCGATCTCCGTGCCGGACTACCAGCGCGTCGAGACGTCGAAGGCCGCGATCGTGCAGTGGTGCGCGGACCACGGCGTGGCCGGGATGTCCGGCGCCAGCTGGCAGGACCAGCGCGGCTCGATCCTGATGGCCGTGAACAACGAGAAGATGCTGCTCGCGATCGTGATCGCGTTCATCGGGCTGCTCGCCGGGTTCACGATCCTCGCGACGCTGACGCTCACCGTGATCGAGAAGACCCGCGACATCGGTGTGCTGCTCGCGCTCGGCGCGACGGCGCGCGGCGTGATGACGGTGTTCCTCCTGAGCGGCGTGCTCATCGGCCTCCTCGGCGGCCTGCTCGGGGTGCTCCTCGGGATCGGGCTCACGCGGGCGCTCAACCCCTTCCGCGACTGGCTCCGCGAGACGACGAAGATCGACCTGTTCCCGCCGGACGTGTACGGCTTCGAGGAGATCCCGTACCTCTTCGACGTGCCGGCGATGATGTGGATCACCGGCGGCTGCATGGCCGTCGCGTTCCTCGCGAGCCTGCTGCCGTCGCTGCGCGCGGCGCGGCTGGACCCCGTGGTGGCGCTCCGCCATGAGTGAGCCCGACGTCGTCCCCTCGCGACCCGCGCCGCCGCCGCCCGAGCCGGGGGCGCAGGAGCCGCTCTTCGCGGGCCTGTCGGCCGAACCGCCGCGCCTGCCCGCGGCGCC
>JAEUHO010000172.1 GCA_016795345.1 Planctomycetia bacterium
CCGGCTCCTCGCCGCCCTGACCCGCGTCATCGTCCCAACCAGACCCGGACGATCCAACCCCCGCGAGGTCAAGATCAAGATGTCGTCCTACCCCTGCAAGCAGACCCGCTGTGTCGCTTAACTTCCTGGCATTGGGGCTAGAGGTCGGGGGCGACGGGCCGTGGCCGCGCCGCCTGGACCAAGCCGCCCTCGCCCGTGAGATCGTCGCGCGGCTGGAGCGGGGCGAGCCGGCGTGGGGACCCCTGCCCGCGTTCGACTCGCCGCGCGACGCGACCACCGACGGGCGCGCGCGCCGAGCGTCGCTCGTGTACGGGCTCATCGCCGTGGCGCGGATCGTCGCGTCCCTGGGCTGGTTGGCGGCGTCGCTGTTCTCCGGGCGCTGACGGCGCTGCGCGGAGCCGAGCCGGACCCTGGAGGCCGTGTCGGCGGCCGTTGATCCTCGCGGCCGCGTCGGAGGCCTACGAGTCGAGGCCGGCCCGCTTCATCAGGAGCTCGAGGGTCCGGAGGACGTTTTCAACGCGGACGCCTGCATCGCTCGCGGCACGGAGCGTCGCTTCCAGCCGACGCAGGCTGGCACGGTGCTCCTCGGGCGCCGGACCGAAGTCCGCGGGAAGCCAGAGCACACGGACCGCGGCTTCGAACGCGGGTGACCGTGGCGCGTTGAGGCCGTCGCGCTGCCCGCGTTGGATGCGGGGCTCGACGAGTCGCAGCACCTCCTCGACCAAGGCGGGGGCGATGTCCCACCCTACGTAGGACATCAGACGGTCGGCCAGGATGTAGGACGGCGGGAACCCGAGGTCGAGCGCGCGTTGCGGGAGCTCCTGGCCCACGACGATCGCGATGGCTGCTCTCGCGCGGACCTCGACGGGCCACTCGACGGCTTCGTCGAGCCAGTCGTCCTCCGCAGCTTCGCGGGGGAAGAGCGTCGCGAACAGCTCGGGGGTCACGGTCTGTTGGAACAGCTCGAGGTTCTCTTCGCGCGGTGCGTCGTGGAACTGGACGAAGCTGCAGAAGTCGGGGGCGCGAGGCAGGCGCTCCAGGGCTTCGCGAGCCACGAACAGCGCGGCGATGCAGGTGTCAGCGAACGGTTCCGCGGGGATGCCCCAGGGGCCGTCGTCCTCCTCGTCGTCGGAGCCTTCCCCCGAGCTCGCAGAGTTCGGGGGCGGTTCGTCTTCGGGCGTCCGGGGCGGGAAGGGTGTGTCTCGCAGGTTGCTCAGGAACGCCGCGAGCGTCGGCGACGAGCCGAACGCGTCGTACATCGGCCAGTGGATCGGGGTCCACGCCTCGCCCTCGAACTCCCACGCGCCCACCTCGAAGCCGCGCGGGTCGCGACGCGGGCCGTACGCCGCTGCTTGGCGTTCGGTCTCGATCGCCAGGCGGAGGTTCGTGTTGATGTCGTCACACTCGATCGCGAAGGCACGCACAAGTTCGTCCGGATGGGCAGCTCGGAAGGCGTCGACCCATCTCCGTATGTCCGCGGCGATCAGGTCGCGGAGCGTCAGGAGGAGTTCGGCTTCGGAAGGCACGAAAGGATCCCCGGTGCGAGGCTCGAAGTTCCGGACGGTACGAGAGGGTGTGGTCGGCGGTCAAGTAGCGACGGGCGATGGAGCGTCCTCTTGCGCGAGCGGGTGACATCCGCGGCGGTCCGGTCCCGAACCTGCCGGTCACGGAAGACGCCCAGCGCCCACCCATCGGTGGCGCGTGCCTCGCCTCGGGTCGGTCCCCGACGCGGGCCGCTTGGATCGGCGTCCCGTCAGGTGGCCACGTCGCTTCCAACCCTCGACCCCGGGCGATGGGGGCCCGCCCGCGGGGACCGGTCACGGTTCGCGAGGCTCGATCCGGCGCTCGATGCGCACGCGGTCCAGCCACGCTCCGACCGCGCTCAGCACCGGTCTGGGGGCTCGCCCGATCAGGACTCGGCCCTTGATCTCGAGGGTCGCGCCGCGCGCCGACCCCCAGGCCTCCGGCGCCACGTCTCGGCGGATCTCGGCCAGGAGGAGCGTCGCCGGGTCGAACTCGACCTCTGCCTCCGTGGCCGCGGGGGTGGGCTCGAGCCGCGGGGACTCTTCCTGGCCGAGAACGACGGGCGGGACCGTGCCGCGGAGGTCGAAGTATCGCAGTGACCATGAGCCACCGTCGCGCGGCGGATCCGTCGGGGCCACGATGATCGCGCCGTCGCGGACCTCCCACCGCCACGGACCGAACGCGACGATCGCGTCGAGGGCCTCCGAGACCGGTGCGGCCCTCAGGTCGAGGCAGGGGACGGACGGTGACGGGGACGTGGCGAACAGGTCGGCGTCGACCGCGATCGTGAGCGCCGACTGCACGCGAAGCTCGCGGACCACCTCGAGCAGCGGCGCGGCGCGCACGGCGAAGGACACGCGGACGCGACGCACGCGTGCGGCGAGGTCTTCGCCGTCGGTCGAGCCGGCGCCCGTCGGCGCGAGCGCCGCGACGCGGTGCTCGAACTCGCCGCCGCGCGAGAGCCCCAGCAGCTCGCCGAGGTCGGACGTCTGGTGGACGTCTTCGACCCAGGCACGGATCACCGCGGCCTCGAGGTCGTCGCGGGCGCCGGCGGGGAGGTTCCCGAGGGCGCGGAGGGCCAGCGTCTTCAGGGCCGTGGCCATGCGGTCCTCCGGCGACGTGTCGAGCGCACGCTGCGCCGCCGCCAGGGCCTCGTCGCGTCGCCCGCTCTCGAGGTGCCGCAGGCCCTCGCCGACGGCGACCTCGACGGCGCGCTGCTCGGCGAGCAAGCGCAGCAACTCGGCGCGTCGGTCGGCGGGAGACGCCGGCGGTGCGGCCGGCGAGGCGCACGGTGCGGCGGAGACCGGGTCGACGGGCGTCGGCGCCCGAGCGGCGCGTGGCGACGCCGTCAGCCACGGGCCCGTGCTCGGCCCGAGCGGCGCGGGCGCCTCCGATGCGACCGTCCGGTCCGGACCCTCGGCCCCGTCGACGATCCCGGGAAGCCGCGGGGTCCGGGCGCACCAGGCGCCGACGCACGTCGTGATCACGAGGAACTCGAGGTGGATGCGTCGCACCGGAGCACCTTCCGCCGGCGTGTTCACCCGCGTGTCATCGAGGTCGTCCGTCGGCGGCGGAGGGCGGAGCGCGTCGCCCGTGCCTGGGGATCGTCCGTCCCGCGAACCGCATCGTGTCCCCGCTCCGGTCGCGAGCGCGCGCCCGCCGTTCTGCCGGTCGCCTGTCCGCAGGCGTGGGAGTTCGGGAGTCAGGGGGGGAGCCGGAGATCGGTCCGGCGCCATTCCCCCCCCGGAGAGTCCCATGCGTCACGCGTTCAGCTATGCCACCGCCCTCGCCTCGTCGGAGAAGATCCGCTGGCGCGTCGAGGACGTCATCGGCGGCGAGAAGCGCCTCGACTTCTCGATGCCGTTCCTCCCCGAGTCGCTCGCGCGCGTCGAACCGCTCACGTTCCTGAGCCCGGCCGAGCAGACGGCGCTCAACCAGATCCGAGCCCACGAGTACCTCTCGATGTTCGGCATCGTCGAGGAGTTCATCCTGCCGTTCGTGCTCGACCACGTGCGGCCGCACCTGTCGGGCGACGACGCGCGCGTCCGCGCCCTGCTGCAGTTCGCGGGCGAGGAGGCGAAGCACATCGACCTGTTCAAGCGCTTCCGCGCCGAGTTCGACCAGGGGTTCGGCACGCCCTGCGCCGTCATCGGCCCGGCGGACGCCATCGGCCGGGAGGTGCTCTCGCACGACCCGCTCGCGGTCGCGCTCGTGATCCTGCAGATCGAGTGGATGACCCAGCGGCACTTCGAGGAGTCGGTCCGCGACGACCGCGGCCTCGACCCGCAGTTCGCGAGCCTGCTGCGGCACCACTGGAGCGAGGAGGCCCAGCACGCCAAGCTCGACACCCTGATGGTCGAGGCGCTGGCGGCGGGCCGCTCCAAGGACCGCCTCCTCTCCGCGGTCGAGGAGTACCTCGCGATCGGCGCGTTCGTCGACCAGGGCCTCGCGACGCAGCTCGAGCTGAACCTCGCGAGCCTCGAGGCCGCCACCCGGCGCACGCTGACCCCGGCCGAGCGCGAGTCGTACCGGACGCACCAGCGCCGGGCCGCCCGCTGGACCTACCTCGGCTCCGGCATGACGCACCCGCGCTTCGTCGAGACCCTCGAGGCCCTCGACCCGCGCGTCGCGAAGCGCGTGGCCGACGTCGCGCCCGCGTTCTGCTGATCCCTCGGCGTCCCGGCGCGGGGGGGCATCCCTCCGCGCCGGGCGCACTCACCGCCCGTCCGCGCCGACGATGCGCCGGAACAGCGGGACCGACCGCGAGGCCCGTTCGCGATCGTCGGCGTCCGTGGTCGCGAGCAAACGCTCGACGCGCTCGCGGACCCGCGCCGCGAGCGGCGCGTCGCCGCGGCGCGACGCCAGCACGAGCGCGATCCGCGCGGCGAGCAGCGCGGGCATGCGGTGCTCCTGGGCCTCGAGGGCGATCCGGATCGTCGCCGTGTCCTCCCCGCGCACGAGCCCGAGCAGGGCCCGCGCCGCCGTGGTGGACCCGGGCATCCCGGCCGCCACCGCGCCCTCGTGCGCGCGTTCGAGGAGCGGCGCCGCCTCGCCGTCGCGGCCCCGCTCGACGAGGAACGTGCCGAGGCGCAGCGCCGCGGCCGTCGTCTCCGCCGCGAGCGCGGCCTCCGTCTCGACCGCGAGCGCCTCGCGCAGCAGGGCCTCGGCCTCCTCGAGCCGCTCCGCCGCCTCCGCCACGTCCGCCTCGACGAGCCCCATGCGGACGCGCTCGTGGGCGCCGGTCGTGCGCGCGCGGGCGCGCCGCCGCTCGAGCGCCGCGCGCGCGCCCTCGGCGTCGCCCAGCCAGGCGGCGGGGCCCGCGAGGGCCGCGAGCGCGAACGGGGCACCGGCCGTCGAGGGCTCCGCGGCCGCGAGCGCCGCCGCCGCGCGGAGGTCGGCGATGCCCGCCCCGAGCGCCCCCGCGTCGAACCGGGCCTGGCCACGCACCGCCAGCGCGTGGGCCCGGAGGTCCGAGTACCCCATCCGCGCGGCGATCGCCTCGCTCGCGGTCGCGGAGGCCTCGCAGGCCGCCCGGTCGCCCGCGAGGTCCTGCGCGCTCGCGAGGCTCCCGAGCACGATCGTCTCCATCCGCGCGTACCCGAGGTCGCGCGCGATCGCGAGCACCTGGGTCATCAGCGCGACCGCGTCCGCCGGCGACGGCTCGAGCATCGCGAGCTTCGCGAGCCCCATCAGCGCCCCCGCCTCGACGAGGCGCATTCCGTGCAGCCGCGCCGCCGTCACGGCGAACTCGAGGTGCGCCCGCGCCTCCGCCGTCCGCCCGAGCTGGGCCTCGATCTCCGCGAGCTCGCGCGCCGCCTGCGCCACCGTCGGCACGTTCCCCGACG
>JAEUHO010000201.1 GCA_016795345.1 Planctomycetia bacterium
TTCCGCCTGCCCGCCCTCCCGCGCCTCTCCGCGCTGCGGCACCGCGCCGCCGGAGCGTCGTCCGCGTCCGACGCCCCGCCCGCCGATCGTGGCGGCCTGCGGCGCCTCGCGTCGCTCTGGGGGACCGCGCTCCCCGCGATGCGCGCGCCGACCGAGGTCCTCGTGATCGGCGCGGGCATCGCGGGCCTCGCCGCCGCCCGCCGCCTCCAGGACGAGGGCCTCGCGGTGACCGTCGTCGAGGCCCGCGACCGCGTCGGCGGGCGCGTGCACTCGGCCCGCAACGCCCGCGGCGACGCCTTCGACCTCGGCGCGTCGTGGATCCACGGCGTCAAGGGCAACCCCATCGCCGCCCTCGCCCGCGACCTCGACATCCCCACGGTGACGAGCGGCCGGGTGAACGCGCTCTTCGACGCCCGCGGCCGCCGGCTCGACACCGCCGCCGTCCAGGCCCGCATGGGCGCCGCGCTCGAGGCCGCCCGCGCCTCCGCCGCGGGGCCGGGCCGCTCCGTGGCCGACGTCGTCCGCCTCGCCGGGGTCGACGGCGCGCTCTCGCCCCGCGACCGCCGCCTCTTCCGCTGGTACCTCACCGCGGAGCTCGAGCACGAGTTCGCGGGCGACGTGGCGGAGCTCTCCGCCGCCCACTTCGACGCCGAGAACGAGCCCCGGGGCGAGGAGGTCGTCTTCCCCACGGGCTACGACCGCGTGGCCCACGCGCTCGCGGCCGGGCTCGACGTCCGCCTCCGCACGGTCGTGACCCGCGTCGAGTGGGGGACCGGGCCCGCCGCGCCGGGCGCGACCGACGCCGGCGCGACGGGCGCGGGCCCGATGGCCGGGCGCGGCGACGGGCGCGTCCGCGTCCACGTCCGCGACGCGTCGGGCGCGACGTCGGTGCTCGAGGCCGACCACGCCGTCGTCACGCTCCCCCTCGGGGTGCTGAAGGCCGGCGCGGTCACGTTCTCCCCGGCGCTCCCGGCGGGCCACCGCGCCGCGATCGAGCGGCTCGGCATGGGCCTCATGAACAAGGTGTGGCTCACCTTCCCGCGCCGCTTCTGGGGCGACGCCGACTGGATCAACCGCGCCGCCGACCCCGTCGGCCGCTTCACGCAGTTCTTCGCGCCCCGCACGCCGACGCCCATGCTCGCCGCGTTCCACACCGGCACGTGCGCGCGCGAGCTCGAGACCCGCACCGACGACGAGACCGTCGCCGCGGCGCTCGCGGCGCTCCGCACGACGTACGGCGCCGACGTCCCGTCGCCCGTCGAGGCCCACGTCACGCGCTGGTCCCGCGACCCGTTCGCGCTCGGCGCGTACTCGTTCGTCGCGGCGGGCGCGACGCCCGACGACCGCGTCGCACTCGCCGCCCCGCTCGGCCAGAGCGTCTTCTTCGCGGGCGAGGCGACGCACACCGCCTACCCGTCCACGGTGCACGGGGCGTATCTCTCCGGCGTCGCGGCCGCGAAGGCCGTGCGCCGCGCCGCGCGCGTCGGCCGCCGCGCGGCGTAGGCGCCGTCCCGTCGGCGGCCGCGGCCGCGCCGGTCCGACCGACGATCGCGATCCCGCGCGTGGGGACGCAAGGCCCGGTGGCCGCCGGGCCTCGCGTCGCCGTGGGTCGCCCGCGCCGCAACCGCGATCTTCGGCGCGCCCGTCGCCGACGGCGCCGCATCGTCGCGGGACCGGCCGATCGCTTCGCCGCGGCGTCCACGACGCGGGGGGTCGCGGGGGACGTGCTCGCACGGCGCGCGCCCCGGCCCGGTGCGCCGAGCCGCGGGTGGTACCCTCCGCGTCCCATGGCGCCGCAGGCCCGCCCCGCCGTCTCGTCCGCGGACCGCCGCGCGGTCGCTACGATCACGCACGCCGCGAACGCGTCCACCGTGCCGCTCGACGTGTTCGTCGCGACGCGCCTGCGCAACCCGCGCCGCGCGACGGCGACGTGGTGGCTCCTCGAGGACGGCGGCGTCGCGGTGGCGTCGCTCGTCGCGTACCCGTTGACGTTCGCCGCGGGTGACGTCGTCGCGAGCGGCTACGGGCTCGGCGCGGTGGGGACGCCGCCGGCCGCGCGGGCCCGCGGCTACGCGACCGAGCTGTGTCGCCAGGTGATCGAGGCGAACGAGGCGCGGGGCCATCGCGTCGGCCTGCTCTACTCCGCGATCCCGCCCGCGTTCTACGCGCGTCTCGGCTTCCACGTCGTGCCCGCGTGGCACCACGTGTGCGCGCGGCCCGCGGAGCTGGCGGCCGGCGGGCCTCGCGTCCCGTGGACCCCGATCGACCCCCGCGCCGAGGCCGCGACGCTCGCCGACCTGTACACGCGGCGCCACGGGGGCGCGCTCCACCTCCATCGCGACGCCGCGGCGTTCGTGCGCAGCGTCGAGCTCAACCCCGACGACCTCTTCTTCGGCGTCGGGACCCCGCTGCGCGGGTACGTGCGGGTCAGCGTCGAGGCGGAGAGCGTCGAGGTGGTGGAGGAGGTCGTGCCGGCGCCCGAGCGGGCCGCCGCGCTGCGCGCGGTCGGACGCCTCGCGGTGGGGGTGAAGGCGCTGACGGTCGAGGGCTGGTTCGACCCGTGCCCGACGGTCGCGGACTTCTTCGAGGACCGCGGGCGCGCGACGACGCTGCCGATGGTGCGGGGATTCGCCGACCTCGCCCGGGCCCGGTTCACGAGCGCCGACTACTTCTGAAGGCGCGGGGACGGGCGGCGCCTGGGTTGTGAAGATGGGGTGAAGGAGGCGGGACTTTGGACCGGGGGGTCGGATTCGGCGTGCGACACGGGTGTATCGTCCCTTCACGAGCCAACGGACCGGGCGTGGAACTCACGAGGAGCCGCGCGCGGTGTGGGAGGGACTGTGCTCGATTCGCTGACCACCGCCGTGCTGCCCGTCTGCGCCGCCGGGGTCGAGGTGTCGGGCCGGCCGCGGTGGTGGTCGTCGACCTGGGCGGGGTGGGCGTCGCCGCTCGACGCCGCGCAGCCGGTGTCGCTGGCGGTCGCCGTCGTGGACGAGCGCGGGCGCGCGCTCGCCGCCGACGTGCACCCGCTGCGCGCGTGGCGCCCCGGCGACCCGGCCCGCGACGAACGGTGCTGGATCGCGCCGCCGGCGGGCGGGCCTCGCGTGCACGCGCGCGTGCGGGTCGTCCCCTGCGTCGGTCGCGAGGCCGACGGCGTGGTCGCGGTGGTGTCGGTGGAGCCGGCGCCGGCGGCGCGCAACGCGGTCCCGGCGCCGCTCGCGCTGGCCATCGAGCACTCGCCCGCGTCGGTGGTCGTGACCGACGCGTCGAACATGATCGTGTACGTCAACCCGAAGTTCGAGCAGGCGACGGGCTGGTCGCGCGCCGAGGTCCTCGGCTGCAACCCGAAGATCCTGTCGTCGGGCGAGCAGCCGCGCGCGTTCTACGACGAGATGTGGGCCACGCTGCTGGCCGGGCGCGAGTGGCGCGGCGAGTTCTGCAACCGGCGCAAGGACGGGTCGCGGTACTGGGAGTCGGCGTCGATCGCGGGCGTGCCCGGGCCCGACGGGCGGCCGGCGTGGTTCGTGGCGGTGAAGGAGGACATCACCGCGCGGCGCGAGCTCGAGGCGCGCCTGCGCGAGGCGCTGGTGCGGGCCGAGGCCGGCACGCGCGCGAAGTCGGCGTTCCTGTCGGCCGTGAGCCACGAGATCCGCACGCCGCTGAACGGCGTGCTCGGCGCCACGAGCCTGCTGCTCGACACGGCGCTCTCGCCCGAGCAGCGCGAGTACGTCGAGACGGCGCGGACGTGCGGCGAGGCGCTCATCTCGCTGGTCGGCGACGTGCTCGACCTCACGAAGCTCGAGTCCGGCGCGCTCGAGCTCGCGTCGCTCGACTTCGACGTGCGGACCGTGGTCGAGCAGACCGCGGAGATCGTGTCGTACCGCGCGCGCGAGAAGGGCCTCGAGGTCGTCGTGCTCACGCGGCCCGACGTCCCCGAGCGGCTGCGGGGCGACCCGCACCGCATCCGGCAGGTGCTGCTCAACTTCGCGGGGAACGCCGTGAAGTTCACCGAGCGCGGCGAGGTCGTCGTCGAGGTGGCGCGCGACCCGGCGGTGCGCGACGGGCGCGTGGGGCTCCGGTTCTCGGTCACCGACACGGGGCCCGGCATCCCGGGGCACCGGCTCGACGAGCTGTTCCGGCCGTTCCACCAGCTGACCCCGGACCCCAGCCACCGCGCGGGCGGCGTCGGCCTCGGCCTCGCCATCAGCCGCGACCTCGCGGAGCGGATGGGGGGCCGCGTCGGCGTGTCGAGCGTGCCGGGCCAGGGGTCGACGTTCTGGCTGTCGCTCGTGCTCGAGCCCGCGCAGTCCCCGTCGGCGCCGGCGGACCCGCCGCCGCGGCTCGAGGGCCGCCACGTCCTCCTGCTCGACCCGTCGGCCACCAGCCGCTTCGTGCTCCGCGAGCAGGTGAAGGCCTGGGGGGCCGAACCCGAGGAGGCCGACGACGCCGACGACGCGGTGGCGCGCATCGCGCGGGCCGCGGCGGCCGGCCGCCCGTTCGCCGTCGCGGTGGTGGACGCCCGCGCGGTCGGGGCGGACATCGCGGGCTTCGCGGCGCGCGTCCACGGCACGGAGGCGGGGGCGCGCCTGGCGCTCGTGCTGCTCACGTCGATGCCGACGCCGGGCGACGCGGAGGCGCTGCGGGCCGCGGGCTTCGCGGGCTACCTGCCGAAGCCCGTGCGGCAGCGCCACCTGCGCGGCGTGCTCGCGCTCGCCCTCGAGCGCCCGGCCCCGGCGGCCGGCGCGCCGCCCGCGCCGATCGCGACGCAGCACGTCGCCGACGAACGGGCCCAGCGGTCGCGGCCCCGCGTCCTCGTCGTCGACGACGACGCGCTCAACCGCAAGGTCGGCGCGCGCTTCCTCGAGCGCGCCGGGTGCGCGTGCGACGTCGCGAGCGACGGCGACGAGGCGGTGCGCGCCGTGCGGGCGAAGCCCTACGACCTCGTGCTCATGGACCTCCACCTCGGTGCCGTGGACGGCGCGGAGGCGGCGCGGCGCATCCACGCCGGCGACCCGCCGGGCCGGCGGACGCCCATCGTCGGCTGGACGGCGTCGGTGCTCGACGCCGACCTCGAGCGCTGCCGCGCGGCCGGGATGGAGGCCGTGCTCGGCAAGCCCCTCGACCGCGACTCGCTCGAGCGGCTGCTGGCGCGCATCGTGGCGGAGCCCGCCGCCGCGCGCTGAACGGCCCGCGGCGCGTCGGCTCGGCCGTGACCCGCGCGGACGCGCCGCGGGGCGGCCCCCGCGCGGTCCGCCGCCGTCACTTCGGGCCGAGGATCGCGCGGAGCGAGGTCTCGGGGCGGTTGAGCTCGGCGGCGTACAGCTTGCTGCAGAGCGCGCCGTCCACGTAGACGAGCGCCGTCGGCAGCGTGTCGAGGGCGTACTTCACCGCCTCGGGGTCGGTCCACGTCGCGGGCGCGGCCGGCAGGCCGTAGTAGTCCACCTGCACGTGGGGCTTCTCGCCGTCCTTGCACCCCTTCGCCAGCTCCTGCTCGACGCGCAGGATCCGGCCCATCACGGTCGTGCACGTCGAGCACCACGTGCCGAAGTACACGAACACGCGCACGTCGGCCTTGCAGGCCCGGAGCGCGTCGAGGTCGGTGGCGACCGGGGTGTACGCCTTCGCGTCGCGCGCGTACTCGGGCCGGTGCGTCAGCAGGTCGTCGGCCTTGTGCCAGCCGAGGACCGGGTGCGCCGGCACCAGCCGGCCCTTGAGGCCCTCGACCGCGATCTTGATCGACATCCCGTCGAGCTCGAACTTGCCGAGCTCCTTGAACTTGACGTCGGCCTTGAGGTCGAAGCCGCCGTCGTCGCGCGGCAGGGCCGCGTCCTCGGGGAACGACTCGACGCCGCGGGTCGCCGTCCGGACGAGGATCGGGGCCGGCACGCCGGCGCCGCGCAGGACGTAGGCGGCGGCGCGGACCGAGAAGTAGAGGACCGTCGTCTTGTCGGTCTTCTCCGCCGGCTCCCACTCGAACTTCCCGGTCGGCTGGAACTCGCGGAGGGTCTCGTGGCGGGCGGGGCCGTCGGCCTGCGCGGCCGAGGGCGCGAAGAAGGGCAGGGCGGCGGCCAGGGCCAGCGCGACGGCGCACCGGGCGAGGCTTCGGGGGGCGAGACGCATGCGGCACTCCCTACGGGCGGCCGGGAGTCTACCCGGGGGGAGTGGCCGAGAGGGAGCGGAGGGGCGGGAGCCCGTCCCAGGTGGCGGTGACCACCCCGTCGATCACGTGGAACGACCGCGGGAGCCGCCGATACAAAGGCCGAACGATCGCCTTGTCGGTCACCTGGATCGGGAACGAAGCCCCGGTCGCGAACCCGAACATGGTGACCGTCTCGGCCGGCGCCGCCGTCAGGACCCACAGCCGCGGGCCCTTCCCGTCGGCCGCGTAGCCGTTGAGCTCCGGGATCGCCTCGCGGAACGCCGGCTCGTCGAGGTCGGTGAGGACGACGACGTGGCGGCCCTCGACCAGCAGCGGGAGGGCGTCGCGGAGGCACTTCTGCTCGGCGGCGGTGCACAGCTCGTCCACGCGGCGGCCGGGGGAGAGGCGCGTCGCGAGGTCGTCGAGCGGCAGGTTGGGGGCCGCCACTGCGAACACCACCGCGCCGACGGTGGCGACCAGGGAGGCGAGGACGCGGCGCAGCGGCGCCGGCGAGCCCGGGGTCGGGGCCAGCCAGGCCGCCCCGAGCGTCGGGATCAGCATCAGCGCGTCCTGGAGCAGGGCCTCCGACGGCGAGCGGTGGACGAGGTTGCCGAAGCAGCCGCAGGACGTCTTGGCGTCGGCCCAGCCCATCTTGTCGTACAGGTAGGCGCGCCCGGTGAGGAACAGGAAGAAGGCGACGAGGCCGGTGGTCAGCACCAGCACGGACCGGGTGCGGACCCCGAGGACCAACGCGAGGCCCAGCCCGACCTCGACCCCGATGGCGAGCTGCGCGACCGTCTTGGCCGAGAAGAGCAGGTCGAGGCCCTCGTCGCGGATGACGTCGGCGAACGCGATCGGGTCGATCAGCTTGGCGTAGGCGGCGAAGAGAAAGATCCCGCCGAGCGCGAACGCGCCCACCGCCGCCAGGCCGCGGCGCACGGGGCCCGGGCCGGGCCCGCGGAGGGGGGCGGAGGTGACGACGACGTCCATCCCGGCCAGCGTAGCCGGACCGGGCGGCTGTCGGCACGGGGATCGACCCCGGACCCGCGCATCGACGCCGCGGGGCGCCGCACCTATCCTGTCGCCTCCCCCCCCTCGGGGGCCCCGGAGCCCACCCATGTCCACGGTCGCGACCCGTCGCATCGGCCTGTCCCTCGGCGCCGACCTCTGCTGGCCCGCGTGTTTCGAGGCGCTGGTCAAGCGGCTCGACCTCGCCCTCCCGATCGGCAAGGAGACGGTGAAGTTCGAGGTGGACCGGGTCACGATCGAGCCGTTCAGCCTGCGCCAGCCCGTCCGCTACGACGTCGTGCTCGACCGCATCACCCACTGGTACATGCCGACGCGCGAGTGGGTGAAGAAGGCCATCGTCCACGACGACACGTACGTGCTGAACAACCCGTGGTCGATCCAGAGCATGGAGAAGCACACGACGTACGCCGCCATGATGCGGCTCGGCTTCCCCGTGCCCGAGACGTGGCTCGTCCCGCCGAAGTCGTACGAGCCGAAGGACGACCTGCAGGTCACGCTGCAGCGCTACGCCAAGCTGTTCGACCTCGGCGCGGTGGGGGCGAAGGTCGGGTACCCGCTCTTCATGAAGCCGTACGACGGCGGCGCGTGGGTCGGCGTGAGCAAGGTCGACGACGAGGCGCAGCTGCGCGCGGCGTACGAGAAGAGCGGCACGCGCGTGATGCACCTGCAGAAGGCGGTGGCGCCGTTCGACCTGTTCGTGCGCGGCCTCGGCTTCGGCCCGCAGTTCACGACCTTCCGCTACGACGCCGCGGCGCCGCTGCACGCGCGCTACGTCGCCGGCCCGGCCAACCTGTCGGCCGAGGACACGGCGCTCATGCGCGACATGACGCTGACGATCAACGCGTTCTTCGGCTGGGACTTCAACTCGTGCGAGGCCCTCCGCAAGGACGGCGTCTACCACCCGATCGACTTCGCGAACGCGTGCCCCGACAGCCAGGTGACGTCGCTGCACTACCACTTCCCGTGGCTGGTGAAGGCGTACGTCCGCTGGGCCCTCTTCTGCGCCGCGACGAAGCGCAAGAAGCGCCCGAACCTCGACTGGGAGCCCTTCTTCGAGATCGCCCGCACCGACGCGCCGTTCCGCGAGAAGCTCCGCCGGTACGGCGAGATCGCGCGCAAGCGCTTCGACGAGGACCGCTTCAACGAGTTCTGCGCGAAGCACCTCGCCCACTTCGACGACGTCGCCAACGAGTTCTTCTCGACCCCGGTCGCGAAGGAGGCGGTGCGCGCGAAGGTGGCCGCGCTGTTCCCGAAGCACGAGGTGGAGCCGTTCACCGAGTACTTCTGGGACAAGATCCAGACGTGGCGGCGCGACGACGCGGCCGCGCGGGCCGCGAAGGCCTGATCCGGGCCCGGCGGCCCCCGGGCCGCCCCCCCGCGCGGGCCCCGGGGGC
>JAEUHO010000215.1 GCA_016795345.1 Planctomycetia bacterium
GCGGGGCCGCGGCCGGGGCGGGCTTCGTCCACGGCGTCGGGACGAGCGCGGCCGCGCCCGCCGCGGGCCACGCGTCGGCGTCCACGCGCGCGACGAGGGGCGCGGTGGGCGCGCGCAGCGTCGGCGGCAGCCCCACGACGCCCGCGGCGTCGAGGGCCGCGCCGCCCCCGAGGAGCAGGGTGGTCGCGACGACCGCGGCCGCGCGGGCCTTGCGTCCCCCCGCCGCGGCCGCGAGCCCGCCGGCCGTCGCGAGCGCGAGGAACCCCGCCGGGACGTCGAACGGGCCGCCGGCCCGGACGACCGCCACCGCGGCCGGCGCGGCGACGACGACGGCGGCGAGCACGTGCGCGGGCCGCGCGGCCCGCGTGGTCGGCACGACGACGGCCGCGAACAGGCCCACCAGCACGACGAGCGCGGCCGCCACGGCGCCGGGCGCGGTCGGCACGAGCGGCGCGGCCGCGCCGACCCGCGCGCCGACGAGGAGCGCCACGACGAGCGCGGCGAGCACGGGGACGGCGCGGTCCTTCACGCGCGCCTCCCGCCGCGCGCGCGCGGCCGCTCGCGCGCGGAGGGGAGCGCGTGGCGCGTCGGCGCGGGGCGCATCCGCGCGGGCGTCAGCCGTCCGAGCGCAGGCCGACGTCGCGGAGCCCGGCGGGGAACCGCACGTCGAGCGGCCGGCGGTCGGTGACCGGGCGCGTCGCCAGCAGGTCGAGCAGCCGGTCGCGCTTCACGTCGTACGGGTCCTCGCGGGTCACGCCGGTCAGGTCCCGCTCGGTGCGGCCCCACTGCACGGTGCGCCCGTCGGACAACATCAACACGACCTCGCCCTTCATGCGCGAGCGCGGCGTGGCCGGGAAGCCGGCGACGTCCACGGCCTCGACCTTCGGCGCCGCGAGGCCGATGAGCTCCTCGTTGAGCCGGTTGGCGACGCGGGCCGCGGCGAGCCCCTCGGCGACCTGCTCCTTGGTGTCGGTCCACCGGCGCCCGACGCCGGGGCAGCGGGCCTCGACGCCCGTCACGGTCACCGCGCGGTGCAGCTTGAGGAACGGGGCGTACGTGTCCGGCTCGAGGACGACGCCGTCGTTGTCCACCGGCAGCGGGACGTACGTCGGCGCGCCGGAGCGCCGCTCGTCGGACCACCGCGCCTGGAAACACGCGAGCGGCGTCCGCACGGTCGCCCGCACGCGGACCTCCGCCGGGAACCGCACGTCCACGTCGAGGATCTCGCGGATCATGGGGTGCGCGGCGAGCAGCTCGCGCAGGCGGCGGTCGAGGGCCGGGTCGAACGTGCACGGGCGTCGCGCGGGCTCCGCGGGCCACAGGGCGGCGAGCCCGTCGCGGAGCGCGCCCGCCATCCGGTCGTCCACGTGCGACGGCAGGTCCACGAAGGCGACGGCCTCGGGTCCCAGACGGTACGCGGGCATCCTCGCGACGGCGACCCGGGCCTGACGCACGACGAGCGCGCACAGCAGGAGCGTCAACGCGCCGCCGAGCGCCCAGCCGAGGGCGCGGCCGGTCCGGGTCGAGCCCAGGGCGACGAGGCGGCTCAGGGGGTCGGTCGGGGTCGGGGGCATGGAGGGGGCGACGGTCCATCCGACGGGGGAGCGCCCCGGCCGGGTGACACGTTCACACCTCTGTCCATCGGCTGCGCCGCGCCCCGTCCCCACCGAACGGACGACGAACGCCGGTCCCCGCCTTGACCCTCCCTGGGCACGGGGCGACCCTCGCGGCCATGAGCGACCCCGCCGCGAAGCGCCCGAACCCGCTCACCGCGTTCTTCCGCAAGGAGTCCGCCGGCCTCGAGCGGCTCCTGTTCGCGCTGGTGCCCGCGTTCCTCGTGGGCGGCCTCGTCATCGTCTTCGCGGGCGCGCGCGCCGGGATGTGGACCATCGTCGGCATCGCCGTCGCGGGCGTCCTCGCGTCGAAGCGCCTGTTCCGCGGCTGAGCGATCCCCGGGGGCGACGCCCCGTCGCGAGCGCGCGGCGCGCGTCGGCGGGGCCCGCACGTCGCGCGGACCCGACGACGGGACCGCGAGGCCCGGTGCCGATCGGCCCGTCGCGCGCGCCCCGTGGCGCGCTACGGCGACGTGTTCAGGTGGATGTCGTCGCCGCCGGCCCGCGCGTCGGTCCACGCGACGAAGATCCGGCGGCCGGTGTTCGCGATCGCGGGGGCCGACGACGCGAACGCGCCGGCGACATCGCCGTTGTCGAGGCGCACGTCCGTCGTGAACGTCGCGCCGCCGTCGACGGACCCGGCGAGGAGCACGTCGGTCGCGCCGTCGCGGTCGTCCGACCACACGACGAAGACGTCGGTGGCGTTGCCGGCGAGGACGACCCCGGCCGACGCCGCGGCGCCCGCGGTGCCGCCGTCCACGCGGACGTCCGACGCGAGCCACGACCCGCCGCCGTCGGCGGAGCGGTTGAAGCGGATGTCGGTGGACCCGTCCCGGTCGTCGACCCACGCGACGCGCACCGCCGTCCCGGTGCACTGGATCACGGGCACCGTCGAGGCCGCGGCCCCCGCCGTGTCCGTGTCGAGCCGGACGTCGGTCGCCGACCACGTGGCGCCGCCGTTCGTCGTCCGCGAGCACCGCACGTCGCCGGCGCCGCTCCGGCGGTCCTCCCACACGACGTACGCGTTCGCGCCGTCGCAGGCGACGGCGGGCCGGAGCGAGATGGCCGAGCCCGCGACGTCCGTGTCGAGGCGCACGTCCGCGGCGAGCCACGTCGCGCCGCTGTCGGCGCTGGCGTTCGCGTAGACGTCCGGCAGGCCGTTGCGCTGGTCGAACCACGTCACGTAGACGTACGCGCCGGAGGCGGCGATCCGCGGCTCGTGCGAGCCGGCGACGCCCGCGGCGTTCGTGTCGAGGCGCACGTCCGCGGCGAGCCAGGTCGTCCCCGCGTCGGCCGAACGGTTGAGGTAGATGTCGCGGGCGCCGTTGCGGGCGTCCTGCCACACCACGTACACGTTGGTCCCGGCGAGCGCGAGGCGCGGGGCCTCCGAGGCCGCCGCCCCCGCGACGTCGGTGTCGAGGCGGACGTCCGGCACGAGCCACGTCATGCCACCGTCGAGGGAGCGGTTGAAGAAGACGTCGGCCGCGCCGTTGCGGTTGTCCTGCCACACCGCGTACACGGCGAGCCCGCTGACCGCGACGCGCGGGTTCGTGCTGGCGACGAGGCCCGCCGGCAGGCGCGGCAGCCGCGCGTCGGTGAGCATCCACGTGACGCCGCCGTCGAGCGACGTGCGATAGAACACCTCGGGCAGCCCGGCGCGCTGGTCCTGCCACACGACCGCCACGGTGTTCCCGTCGCAGGCGACGTCCGGCACGATGCTCGCGGCCGCGCCGGCCGCGTCGGTGTCGATGCGCAGGTCCGCCGCGAGCAGGGTCGGCCGGTACACCGGCGGAGGCGTCGTGCCGCCCCCCCCGCCGCCGGGGGTTCCGCCGCCGCCCCCACCACCGGGCGTGCCGCCTCCACCCCCGCCGCCCGGGACCGTGGCGGCGCTGGCGCCGCCTCCCCCGCCGCAGGCGGCGAGGAGCAGGAGCGCGCACGCGCCGAGGAGACCACCGACGTTCGAGACGACCGCGAGACGACCAGGGCGGGCCATGGAGAGGACTCCGTGGACAGACCGCCCCCCGAGCAACCGCCCACCCATCTTGCCATCGGCTCGCGGGGGGCGGGAGGTGAAGTGCATCTCCCCGGCCCCAGCCCGGGGACGCCGGGGACACCCGTCGTGCCGCGGGGCGTGCGGGCGGCGCCCGCCGGGGCTCGCCACCTACCGGGGGAGGGTCAACCGGAGCGTGCGCGTGACGCCCCGCTCCGCGTCCACCTCACCGAGGGTGTCCGCCGTCCGATCCGCCTCCCGCGCCTGGACGCGGTACCGGCCCGGCGGCAGCGCGACGCCGAACGTCCCGTCGTCGTCGGTCCGGAGGGCCACGACGTCGCCGCGGCCGGCACCGTCCTCGCCGTCGAGGCGGACGAACTCGAGCCGCTCCCCGCCCGCCGCGGCGCCGTCCTTCCCGACGACCGTCCCCTCGACGAGCGCCGCCCGCGCGAGGACCACGTCGAGGCGGGCCTCGCCGTCGCGGACCGCGACCTTCTCCGAGGCCTCCTCGAACCCCTCCGCGACGACGCTCACCCCCACGACGCCGTCGGGCACGCCGTCGAACGCGTACCGCCCGTCGCCGTCCGTCGTCGTCTCGAGCCGGCCGCCGGCCGCGACGACGCGGGCGTGGGCCACGGCGGCCCCTCTCCCGTCGGTCACGCGGCCGACGACGCGATGCCCGGTCGTCAACACGACGCGCCCGAGGTCGACGTCGTCGCCCGGCGCGACGGCGAGCCGACGCGAGAAGGGGGCGTACCCCTCGACGTCGACCGCCACCTCGCCCGCCTGCGCCGCGGCGCCCTCGAGCACCAGGACCCCGCCGGCGATCCGCACGTCGATCGTCGTCGTGTGGTCCGGGCGCGACGGGTCGCCGTACGTCACGGTCGCGGTCGCGGGCAGCGGCCGGCCGTCGGCGGTCACGAGCGTGAGGCGCGCGCGCCCGAGCCGCGTCGTCGCGACGCGCAGGTCGTCGGCGTCGTCGCCGAGCTCGACGCCGTCGCCCGCGGTGCCATGGCCCGCGCCGACGACGCGGAGCCGCAGCGGGCCCGGCGGGAGCAACGACAGGTCGAACGTGCCGTCGTCGCCCGACGTGGCGCTGCGCACGACGACAAAGCCCGTCGCCGGCGGCTCCGCGGGCCCGAGGACCTCGATCGGGGCGCCCGCGAGCGGCTGCCCGTCCGCGCCGAGCACGATTCCCTTCGCGCGGCGGCCCGGGACCACGACGACGTCCACGGCGACGTCCGCGCCCTCGACGACCTCGACCGGCGCGGTCCGCGGCGCGACGTTGCGCCCGCGCACGCGGACCGTCCACGCGCCGCCCTCGAGCCCGCCCGCGACGAACGTGCCCGGGCCCGCGCGCCCCCCGTACGCCGCGCCGTCGCCCGCGGGCACGACCACGCGGCCGCGCTCGAGGGTCACGGCGACGTCCGGGACGGTCGCGCCGGCCCCGTCGCGCACGCGCACGAGCACGGCCCCGGCCCGGCCGAGCGCCACGCGCCCCACGTCCACCGACGGCGTGTCCTTGGTGATCGTGAAGGGCGCGCTCCGGCCCGTCCGGCGGAAGCGGTCGGCCCACGCGGCGCGCCCGCGGCCCGAACGCGGGTCGAGCGGAGGCGTGGCGTGGACCACGATCGACCCGACCGCCGGCGGGAGCGCGACGTCGAATCGCCCGGCGCGATCCGTGACCGAGAAGTCACCGATTCGCCGGGCGGCCCCGAGCACGCCGGTGGCCTCGACCGACACCACCGCCCCGGGCACCGCCCTCCCGTCGGCGTCCACGACCAGGCCGCGGACCGGCACCGAGCGGGCCATCGGGATCTCGACCGGTTGGTCCGTCTGCGGCGTCGCGGACCCGTGCAATCGTCCGTCCTCGGTGGCCGCTCGGTACTCCGCCTCGCCGGACGCCACGCTGATCGCGCGCGGCACGCCGAAGAACCCGAAGCGCCCGTCGCCGTCCGCGACCGTCTCGAACACGCACTCCGCGCCCCACAGGATCGCGTTCAACCGCACCCGGGCGTGGGGCACCGACCGCGACATGGGCCGCCCGTCCACGACCCCGTCCTGCGTGACGCGTTGCGCCTCGATCCATCGCTCGACCACGGTCCCCTCGAGGCGCAGCGGCGGCGCCACGACGAGTCGCCGCGGATTCGTCGCCTCGACGAGCGCGATGGCCGACCACCCGTCCGACCGCACGGCGACGATGACGTCCTCGGGAGCGGGGGGCGGGTCGAACACCACCGTGCCCGTCGCGTCGGTCGTCTGCGTCGCGACGATCGTCCCGTCCCGGCGACGCACGGTGACGGTCGCGCCCTCGACGGGGATCGAGCCCACGACCTCGACGCGGTACGGCCCGACGAGGGGCGGCCACGCCGGTCGATCGTCGAAGCGCGGTTCCGGCGGCACGTCCGCGCCGCCGCGCAGGTCGGAGGCCGCCGGGCCTCGCGGTCCCGGACCCTCGACCGCGGTCC
>JAEUHO010000239.1 GCA_016795345.1 Planctomycetia bacterium
GTGCGGTCCTCTACCGTCGCGCCGGCCCGCTCGCACCCGACCGCGAGCTCGCCCATGCGGCCCTCGAGGGCGGCTCCCCCGCGACCGCGGCCCAGATCCTGCTCCACGAGGCGGCCGTCGCCTGGCGCGCGGGCCCGAACCCCGCCGCCGTGCGGCTGGCGCCGGCCGCCGCCGCGAGCTGGCGCGCCGGCCGCCCGCCCGGGGCCTCGCCGTCGGCCGGCGCGGTCTTGGCGGACGCCCTCGCGGTCGCCGCGGGCGGCGAGGTCGATCCCGCCGCGCTCGCGACGCTCGTCGCGGCGACGCGCGCCTGCGCCCTCGTCTCGGTGCGCGCCCAGGCGGCCGCGTTGCTGGCGAAGGCGCGCCCCGCCCTCACGGCGGACCTCCGCGAGCTCGCCCTCGCGGCGGTCGGGCACTACGGTTCGCGTGAGAAGCAGTGCCGACGCGAGGTGCTGAGCCCCGCGGAGGTGACGGCCACGTTCCACGCGCCCCTCGCGGGCGCTTCGTCGAGCTGACCGCGCGCCCACCCCACCCGTCCCCGCGCGTCCCGGCGCCGGAGTCCCCGATGTCGTCCCAGCCCACCGCCCGTCTCCCCCTCCTGCTCGTCGGCCTCGTCCTCGGGGCCGCCGCCATGTTCGCCGTCACCCGGATCGGCGGCTCGCCGTCGTCGGACACACCCGCCCCGAGCGCGAAGGGCACCCCGCCCGCCCCGATCAGCGCGCAGGATGCCGTGGCCGGCGGCCGCGGCGACCGCGCGCCGCAGCTCGGCGAGGGCACGTTCACCGTCTGGGGCATCGTCTCCCCGGGCAACGAGCAGCTCGTCGCGATCGCGTCGCGCGCCACCGACGGCACCGAGGTGTGGATCATGGCGCCGACGTGGGTCGCGCCGAGCTCGTCGGCGCCGGACGTCACCCTGCGCATCAAGTACGAGAGCGCCTCGACGCCCATGACGCCGCAGGACCTCCTCAACTGGGCCGGCACGAAGCCCCTGATCCGTCCGCTGTTCCACGGCATGAACCTCACGGCGTTCGTCCACGACACCGTCGTGGTGTGGAACGGATCGGCGCCGCGCTACTGCAACCCGTAGCCGGACGGGACGCCGTCGAGGTCCGCGCCCGTCGGGGGCGCGGACCTTGGCGGGCCGGGGCCTCGGCGTCATCCTGCGGGGATGCCGCCCCGCGACGACCGCCGCCCGCCCCCCTCCGGCGACCCCGCCCGCCGGGGCCGGGGCGAAGGGCGACGCGGCCACGGCCCGCCCCCGCGCGACGACCCGGACGCGCGCGAACGGGCCCGGGCCGTCCTCGAGCGCGAGCTCGATCGCGGGGCCGACCTCGAGCAGGCCGCGCGCGCCGCGCTGCGCGTCTCGGAGGAGTGCGCCGAGGCGTGGCTGCTGCTGGCCGACGCCGCGCGGACCCCCGAGGACGCACGCTCCCGCGTGCGGCGCGCCGTCGCCGTCGCCACCGCGGCGCTCGGCTCGGCGCGGCTCGCCGCCGAACGCGGCCGGCTCGCCGACACGCCCGACGGCGTCGCCTATCTCCACGCGCTCGCCGCGCTCGCGCGCGCCCAGTCCGCCGAGGAACGCGGCCCGCAGGCCGTGCAGACGCTGCAGCACGTCCTCGCGGCCGACCCGCGCGACCCCGTCGCCGTGCGCGGCGACCTGTTGCTGCTGCTCCTCGCCACCGGCCGCGACGACGAGGCCGAGGAGCTGGTGGCCGCGTACCCCGACGAGGCGAACGCCGACTGGTCGTTCGGCCGCGCCCTCCTCCGCCGCCGCCGCGCCACCGACGCCGCGGGGCTCGAACGCGCCGGCGCGGCGCTCGACCGCGCGATCACCCGCTTCCCGGGCGCGGCCCGGGCCCTCGCCGGCGATCCCGCCGCGCCCACGCGAGGCCCGCGCGTCGATCCGCTCCTCGCGCAGGCGTGGGCCGACACCGACACGGCCCTCGCGTGGCTCGCGGAGCGGCTGGCGGCACCCGCCGCACCGCCCGTGGTCGCGGCCGCGCCCTCGACGCCGCCCGACGCCGACCGCCGGTTCTCGGCCCTCGAGCACGTCGAGGAGGCGCTCGACCAGCCGCCCGAGCGGCGCGAGCCCCTGGCCCTGCGCGCACTCGACCTGTGGCCCGACTGCGCGGCCGCCTGGCGGATCCTCGCGGACGTCGCCGACGACCTCCCGACGCGGCGCGCGCGGCTCGTCGAGGCGGTGGCCGCGGGCCGCCGGGCCTTGGGTCAGGCGCCGGAGGGGCC
>JAEUHO010000296.1 GCA_016795345.1 Planctomycetia bacterium
TCCAAGGGCGACAACCGAAGGCCCGGCGCGATTCGAGGGGGAGCAAGGGGCTCAACGCCCTGCGGCTCCTGCGCTCCGCCGGGCCGCGCGCAGACCCCTAGAACCGAACGTGCCCCGCGTGCCAGCGACACGGGCGGCAGACCGCCGTCCGGGAGGATCTCGACGACGCCCGGCCGAGAAATCGGCCGGGCGTCGTTCTTTTGACGCTGCCACTGAGTTGGCTCGCGCGGCTGTTCCGGCGCTCGCTTCCAAGGGCGACAACCGAAGGCCCGGCGCGATTCGAGGGGGAGCAAGGGGCTCAACGCCCTGCGGCTCCTGCGCTCCGCCGGGCCGCGCGCAGACCCCTAGCCTGACCCATTCACGAGGCCCCGGCCAAGCAGGGCTCGGCGGCGTCGGCGGCGCGTGGCTCGGTCGTTGGGTGCCCCGGGAGGGCGTTGCCACCGCCTCGAGGCGGCCTTGCCGACGTTGCCGCCGCCGAAATGTGTCTGCGTGGCGATCTCCGGGCAGGCCGCCGCCTGGGCCTGCGTCGGTCAGGTACCGCGTCGCGCGCGGCTATCCGGTGGCGGCTCCCAGTGCGAGCGCGACGCGTCGCCATGCGGCGGCCCAAGGGTGGGCGGCGGCCATCCTCATCACGACGCGACGCACCGACGTCGTCACGCGCGCACCGATCCGCAGCAGGGCCATGCGCAGCGTGCCAACCTGCGCGACGGCCAACTCGGTCTGCGCCGCACCGGCCCGCAGGACTTCCATGAGAGCATATGCGGCCGCCGCGAGCAGCAGGCGGAACTGGTTGGCACAGAACCTCGAGCAGCTCGTGCGGTCGGCCTCGAGGTCCAACTTCAGTTCCTTGATCCGGTTCTCGGCGTCGCCGCGCCCGCAGTACGTCTCGTAGACGCGCGCGCTCGAGCCTCGCAGGTTGGTCACCACGAAGCGCGCCGTGGCCGCCACCTCTCGGCCGGGGTGCGCGACGGCCTGCGCGCGCACGATAAGTCGCCGACCCCGCCGCCAGCCGCGTGCCTTGTAGCGGTGCTCCTCGTACTCCCGGCTCTCCAGCCCCGTGAGCGAAGTCGCGGCGTGCGTGCGCACGAGGGCCTTCGCGGCGAATCGCTCCAATCGGGCGTTCGTGGTCATTCCGACCACGAACTCGACGCCCTCGTCCTCGAGGAGGTCGAACAGCCGGCCACGTCCGAACGCCGCGTCCAGTCGCACCAAGATCCTCGCCTTCGGAAAGCGCGCGCGCACCGCCCGGATCACCGCCCGCAGGGGCCGGCGCGTCGCGCGCCAGGCCGTGGCGTTTCCCGGCCGCAGCCGGGCCAGGAACCCGGGGAGATCCGACGGGAGGGAGTCGTCACGGGGAAGGGGGGCCGGCATTGGGGCGGGACTCCAGTGAGTGCAAACAATACACTAACACGAAGTCCCCGGAGTCAAGCGGAGGCCCCTCTGGAGCGATTCGCCGCGAAGGCCCTCGTGCGCACGCACGCCGCGACTTCGCTCACGGGGCTGGAGAGCCGGGAGT
>JAEUHO010000323.1 GCA_016795345.1 Planctomycetia bacterium
ACCCCCGCCGCGTGCGGGGCCCCCCGCGCGGGGTTCGGGGCCCGGGGGGGGCGGCCCCCCTCCCTGCCGGGCGCCCGCCCCCCGGGTGGGCGGGGGGGGCCGGGGCGCGGGGGGCCCCCCCCCCCCCACGCCGCCGCCCGCCCTCGTGGAGGGGCCGGTCCGGCGGCGCGTCGCGCGGGTCGCCCCCGCGGCGGCGTCGCCGACCCGAGCGATGGGGTACCCTCTCGGCATGAGCCGCAAACCCTATGTCCACGGCGACGTCGAGGTCTCCTTCGATCCCGGCCTGTGTTTCCACGCCGGCGAGTGCGTGCGGGGGTTGCCGCAGGTGTTCGACACGTCGGCCAAGCCGTGGATCCGGCCCGAGAAGGCGTCGGCCGCGGAGATCCAGCGGGTCGTCGCGCGGTGCCCGAGCGGCGCGCTGCAGTTCCGCCGCCTCGAGGCGACCGGGCCCACGGCCCCGCGCGCGGCGCACCTCGCGGTCGTCCCGCCGGCGGGCGCCACGGCGACGGTGATGCCGAACGGGCCCGTGGTGCTCACGGGGCCGGTCGTCGTCAAGGACGCGGCGGGCGCGGTGCTCCGCGAGGCCGACCGCGTGGCGCTCTGCCGCTGCGGCGGGTCCGCGACGAAGCCGTTCTGCGACGGCGCGCACGCGCGCCTCAACTTCCGGGCGCCCTGACGGCGGGCGTCCGCGCGCCCCGACGCAGCCGTCGCCGGCCCGCGCGGCGTGTGCCGGCGCGGAGGTCCGCGGGACGCCGCCGCGAAGGATCGCGCGACCCGCCCTGCGCGACGCGCCCTGCGCGACGCGCGGTGCGCCTACGCGATGCGGCGGCCGCGGCTCGTGGCGTCGCGGTCGTCGGGCTCGGTGGCGGACTCGATCGGGCGGTTGAGGAGCGCCGGGTCGGTCTCGGCGTGTTTGCGCGTGAGCGCGGCGACGGCGGCCACGCCCTCGTCCATCGCCTTGCGCAGGCGCTGGAGCGACGTCACGACGTCGGACACCTCGGCGAGGCGGCGCTCCGCGTCGGCGAGGCCCTCGGTCGCGTCGGCCTTGCGCTCCGCGACGGCGGGCGTGACGGCGCCGACGACGGTCGGGGCGTAGGCCTCGAACGCGCGGTCGAGCATCCCGTCGACGGCCTTCGGGAAGAAGGCGTCGAGCTGCCCGACGAGCGCGTGCCGCAGGGCCTCGCGTCCCGGGCCCGCGAGCCGCTTCGCCTTGAGCGCGGCGGGGATGGTCGCGGCGGGCGCGTCCTTCGGCCCGAAGACGTCCTTGCGCACGCGGCCCGCGCCGCGGAACAGCAGGAAGTCGGCGAAGCCCCGGCGGACCGGGACCGCGTCGAGGTCGATCGTCGGCTTGTCGAGCTTCACCCCCGCGAGCGGGTTGACCTTGTCGAGCGCCTTGCGCGCGATCGCGTCGAGGTCGACGCCGAGGTCGCCGAGGGTCGTCTTGACGTCGAAGGGGATCTTGGCGGCCGCGCCGGTGGCCGCGGCCTCGCGGAGGGCGCCGGTGACGACCGGCCCGGCCTCCTTGAGGCTCGACGCGAACAACGCGGCGACGTCCTCGCCGAGCAGCGCGTCGAGGCCGCGGTCGGACCCGAACCAGCGGTCGAGCACGCCGCCGACGGCGTCGGCCGTCTTCGTGCGGATCTCGGCCACGCGGTCCTTCGTGGCGTCGGCGAGCCGCGCGCGCAGCCCGGCGAACGCGGCCTTCCAGTCGAGCTTCTCGGCGGTCGCGACGCGGTCCACCGTCTTGCGCGCGGCCTCGCGCTCGCCCTGGAGGGCCTTCACGCGGCCCGCCATCTCGCGCACCGGGCCCATGTCGGTCAGGAGGCTCGACTCGCGCAGCAGCGCCTCGCCCTGCTTGAGCGAGTCGCCGAGGAACGCGCGGAGGTACTCGTTGCTGTTCAGGTACGACGTGAGGTCGTCGCGGAACTTCTCGAAGTCCGCGATCTCCGGGTCCTTGCCCGGCGACGACACGTCCTTGCCCGCGGACGCCGCCGCCAGCCGCTTGCTCGCGGCGCGCAGGAGGTCGACGGGGTAGATCTTGAGCTTGCCCTCGAGGTAGGCCGCGCGCAGCGGCGCGTCCATGGAGAGCTTCTCGAACGTCTCGACGACCTTGCTCGGGTCGTCCTTCTCGAGCGACGGCGACGTCGAGCCGTCCGTGAGCAGGTCGCGCTTCGTCGAGTCGAGGTTGACGACGAGGAAGACGCGGCTGAACAGGTCGAGCAGCCGGCCGAACTCCTCGAACACCTGCTCGAGGAACAGGTTGTCCGTCTTCACGACGAACACCGCGCACGCCGCCGAGTTGCGGAACTCGCGCGTCATGCGGTCGTAGCCGAAGCGCATGCGCGCGTAGAGGCCGGGGGTGTCCACGAGGACCGCGCCCGAGCGCCAGAGCTGGCCCGCGGGCACGCCCACGTCCACGCGGCGGATCGCCTCGGGGAAGTGGACCGCCGGGTCGAACGTCTCCTCGCCGTCGCCGCGCGCGCGGATCTTCTCGGCGAGCTCGGCGTGCGCGCGGCCCAGCGCCTTCCGCAGCGCGGCGGGCTCGGTGAAGAGCGACGACTGTCCGTCGTACCGCGTGACCTTCAGCTCCTTCTGCTCCTTGTGCGACACATACACCA
Source organism: Planctomycetia bacterium (assembly GCA_016795345.1). GTDB lineage: Bacteria > Planctomycetota > PLA2 > PLA2 > JAEUHO01 > JAEUHO01. Next base: position 2,619 of record JAEUHO010000323.1, read on the forward strand.
TGCAGGGGTACGCCGGCAGGCACGTCACCTCGCTCACGTACGCGGCGGCGACCGCGTTCATCAGCGTCGACTTGCCGCTCTTGAGCGGGCCGAAGATCAGGACGTACGAGTGCTGCCCGGCCACCTTCTCGACCAGGTGGTCGAACTGGAACCGGACGTCGCGCAGCCCCGGCAGGATCCGCCGCGCGGGCAGGTCGAACGGCGCGACCGAGAGCGCGTCCACGGCCTGCTCGAGGGGCTCGAGGAGGGGGCGGGCGATGGCCTCGAACTGCTCGCAGAACTGCGTGAGGAGGGTGCGCATGGCGGGCGGGGCGACCGGGGGGAGTCGGCGGAGCGCGCACCCTACTC
>JAEUHO010000329.1 GCA_016795345.1 Planctomycetia bacterium
GTCGCGAGGGCGTACAGCCGCAGCTGCGTGGCGTACCGGTCGAGGAGCGCGGCCGCGTCGGGGAGCGCGGGGCCCGGTGCGTTCGTCTTGTGGTCGTGGAGCCGCGGCCGCCCGTCGTCGCCGTCGAGCCAGAGGTCGACGGTCCCCTTGACGAGGAGCGCCGAGAAGCCCGCGACGGGCTCGCCGTCGGGGAACCGCACGCGGGCGTGGAACGCCGCCTCGCGCCGCACGCCGCGGCCCGCGACGAGCGCCGCGGCCATGGCGCGCCCGACGTCGCTCGCGAGGAACCGCTCGAGCATGGCCCGCGCCAGCGCGACGGCGGCGGGCGCGGCGACGGGCAGCTCCTCGGCGAGCGCGCCCGCGACGAGCGGGTCGAGGTCGGCCCCGGGCGCGTACCGCTCGATCGCCAGGTGGACCGCGCGGCCGAGCGCGGCGCGGTCGACGCCCGAGACGACATCGCGGCCCTCGTCGTACCGCGCGCGGCGGAGCGCGCGCGCGGTCTCCGGGTCGGGCGCGGCCTCGCGTCCGGCGGCGGGGTCGTCGCGCTCCGCGAGGACGGCGGCGTCGGGCTCCCGCTCGTCGCTCCCGACGACGTGGTCGCGGTAGAACGCCGCCGGCGACCGCCCGAAGGCGACGAGCTCCGAGATCGACACGACGAACGGCGTCCGCCCGAGCGTCGCGGGGGGAGCCGCCACGCGCGCCCACGCGGCCGCGGCCGCGTCGAGCTCGGGGGCCGTCGGGGCGAGCGACGGGTCGTCGAGGACGGCCGCCGGGCCTCGCGTCGCGAAGAACGGGCCCGTCGCCCCGGTCGGCGCGGGCAGGGGTCGCTCCACGGTCACGCGGACCGGCACCCCGCCGAGGTCGAGGAGGCGGGTGCCCGGGTCGAACCGCGCGCCGACGAGGTCGTAGAGCGCGGCCGCGTCGCCCGCGAGGCGCAGGGGTCGGCCCGTCTTCGTGGCGCCGCGCACGGCCGCCGACACCACCAGCACCTCCTCGGCGCGGGTCCACGCGACGTAGCGCAGCCGCAGCGACTCCGCGTCCTCGGCCTCCTGCTCGGCGGCGGCGAGGCGCGCGTGGGCCCCCGTCGCGACGGCGGTCCCCTCGAGGGGGTCGCGGACGCGCCACCCGACGCGCCCGTGGGCGTCGAGGAGCGCGTCGTCCACGTGCCGGTGCGGCCCGCGTCCGGCGTTGGCCGCGAACACGACGGGCCACTCGAGCCCCTTCGCGGCGTGCACCGTGAGGATCGCCACCGCGTCGCCCTCGAGGCCGCTCTCGGCCTCCGCCTCGCGGACCTCGCGGTCGCGGAGGTCCGTCAGCAGCCGGAGCAGGTCGTAGAGGCCGTGGCGGCCCTCGTCGTCGAGGCGGCGCGCGAGGGCGACGGCCTTCGCGAGGTTGCGGGCCCGGCGCGGGCCGCCGGGCTGCAGGAGCGCGGTCGTCGCGAGGTCGAACCCCTCG
>JAEUHO010000330.1 GCA_016795345.1 Planctomycetia bacterium
AGCAGGCGAGGGCGCGCGCGGAGGAGGCCCTCGCGAAGTTCGAGGCCGATCCGTCCGCGTGGAAGAAGATCGTCGGCGAGTACAGCGAGGAGCCCGGCGCCGGCGAGCGCTCCGGCAGCCTCGGCATCGCGGAGCCGGGCAAGTTCGTCCCCTCCTTCGACGCCGCGATCGCCGACCTCAAGGTCGGGGAGCACACGAAGGTCTTCGAGACCCCGTTCGGCTTCCACGTCGCCCGCCGCATCCCCTGACGGGCCGCGCCCCGCGGACCTCGGGAGACCGGGTCAGCGGGTCGCGAAGCGCTGGAGTCCGGGGCGCTGGAGTCCGGGGCGCTGGAGTCCGGGATCGCCGGACCCTGGATCGGCGGCCCCTCGGTCGCTGGACCCTGGAGGAGTGGGGCTCGGGGCCCACCGCCCGGGCCCGAACGAAAACGGCCGCCGCCCCGGGTCCCGGGACGGCGGCCGTCGGTGCCGCTGGGGAGCGCGCGTCGCCTACTCCTCCTTGCGGTGGTCGGCGTGGCACTCCTTGCAGCGCTTCGCGAGCGACATGAGGGCGGCCTTGCCGGCGGCGGCGTCCTTCTTGTCGGCCGCCTCGCGGGCCGCGTCGGCGCAGCCGCGGTAGTCCATCACGTGCTGCTTCCACTTCGCGAGCCCGGCGGCGTCGTCGGCCCCGAGCGGCGGCTTCATGCCGTGCAGGAGGTTCGCCGCCTCCATCAGCATCGTGGCGCGGGCCTTCGCGACCTTCCAGCCGTCCTCGTCGAGCTCCCCGCCGAAATCGGTGCGCAGGTGGCCGACGATGCTGTGCTCGCCTTCGTTCATGGCGAGCATGATGTCCTTGATGCCGGCGACGGGCTTCGCCGCCGGGTCCTCGCCGACCGCATCGCGGGCCGCGAGGAAGCAGGAGGCGACGAGCGCGAGCGCGCCGGCGCCGAGGAGGATCTGACGCATCGGGAGGGTCTCCAGGGGTGCGGGCCGTGGGCCCGGGGTCGGGGCACGAAGGGACGCGATCACGGGCGACGGGACGCGCATCCGACGCGGGACGCCCGCGCCCGACGCGCGCGCACCGGCGCGATTACTTCGCCGCGGGCGCGCAGGGCGCCGTCGCGGCCGGCGTCGGGACGACGCACGCGGCGTTCTGCTTCCACTCCCACCGCTCGGGGCTCACGCAGACGCGCTTGGTGACGGTCTCGACGACCGCCGGGGTCGTGACGGTGTCCCAACGGCCGGGCTTCACCTCGACCTCGCACACCTCGGTCGTGTAGACCGCGGGCTCCACGACGGCCTGGCGGGTCGGCGACTGGATGCACACCTCGTCGAGGCGCGTGCGCTGCACCGGCGGGAGGGTCACCGTCTCGCACGTCGTCACGCAGCGGCCGCACGCGTCGGCCTTCGTCGTCGCGCGGACCTCGGTGCGCGCCGGGCCGCACGTCTCGCAGCGCTCGACCGAGCGCGTGACGCCGGGGATCTCGAGCCACGTCGTGCGCTCGGGCTGCACGAGGACGCGCTTCACCTTCGTCTCGTAGACCGGCGGGACCCACACCTGCGTCGTCGTCGCGCAGACCGTGGTCACCTGCTCCGACACGTCCTCGTACACGGCGGGCACGAGCACGCGGCACCAGGCCTCGCCCGGCTTCGCGTTCGCGGGCATCGCCCCGCTCGCCGGCGCGACCGACACCGGCCCGCAGCCGCACGCGGGCTTCGGCGCGCAGCCGCAGTCCGTCTTCGGCGCGCAACCGCAGTCGGGCGAGCACGTCCCGCGGCCCGACGACGGGCACGGCATCTGGCCCTTCATCACGCCGAGGTAGTCGCACCACGGCGTCTTCTCGTCGCAGTTGCAGGGCTGCCGCCCCTTCATGATCTCGACGTACTCGCGGTTCGGCCCGCGGTTCGCCGCGGTGCAACCGGCGAGGGAGAAGAGCGCGACGGCGGCGAGGGCGAACGCCCCGCGCACGGACGGACGAGTGGCACGGCCCATGGACACGAACCCTCCAAGGACGGACGCCCCCCGGCGATCCGATCGACCGGGGGAGTATATCCCCTGCCGGTCGGATGGGGTACGGCCCAACTGAACTTCGGGGGGCCGCCCGGGGACCGGGCGGGGATCGGCCGGGGGAACGGGCGGGGGTCCGGGACCGCGAGGCCCGGGGGCCCACACCCCAGGTGTGAGCCGTCCTCGGCCGCGCGAGGCTCGCCCGGGGTCGCACCCGGCCCGCCGGAGGCCCCGAGGCGCGCCGTAGGCCCGGGCCCCAGCCGGCGTCGTCACGGAGCGGGCCTCGCGGTCCCCCGCCGGCGGGCCGCGCCGTCACCCGGCGATGGGCTGCGCCGTCACCCGGCGATGGGCTGCGCCGTCCCCCGGCGATGGGCCGCCGACCGTGGGTCGAAGGCCACGGCAACGCGGTGCCGGGCGGCCGAAAGCTGCCGCCGGCACGGGACGACGAGGGCCGGCCGCGAGGCCGGCCCCATCGGTCGGCGCCCGCGCATCGGTCGGCGCCCCCGGCGCTCGGTCAGCGCGACAGGCTCTCTAGGCGCTCGCGGGCGCGGGCCTCGAGCGACGTGCCCTTGAAGTCGT
>JAEUHO010000345.1 GCA_016795345.1 Planctomycetia bacterium
GGCCGGGCCTCGCGTCCCGGGAGAGCGTCAGCCGTACCCGGCCTCGTCGCCGGACTGCTTCTCGGCGGCGAGCGTGGCCTTCGTGTAGGCGCGGTTCATCTCGGCGATGAACTTGACCGGGATCTCCTTCGGGCACGCCTCCATGCACTCGTAATGGTTCGTGCAGGCGCCGAAGCCTTCCTTGTCCATCCGCTCGACCATCGCGCGGACCCGGCGCGCCCACTCCGGCGTGCCCTGGGGCAGCCGGTTCAGGTGCGCGAGCTTCGCCGACGTGAAGAGCATCGCGGACGCGTTCGGACAGGCCGCCACGCACGCGCCGCACCCGATGCAGGCCGCGGCGTCCATGGCGACGTCGGCGACCTCCTTCGGGACGGGGATCGCGTTGCCGTCGGGCGCGCTGCCCGCGTTGACCGAGACGAAGCCGCCCGCCGCGATGATGCGGTCGAGGGCGTTGCGGTCCACGACGAGGTCGCGGATGACCGGGAACGCGGCCGCGCGGAACGGCTCGACGTCGATGACGTCGCCGTCGGCGAACGTGCGCATGTGGAGCTGGCAGGCCGTCACGCCCTTCTTCGGGCCGTGGGCCGCGCCCGCGATCATCATGCTGCATGTGCCGCAGATGCCCTCGCGGCAGTCGTGCTCGAAGGCGATGGGCTCGCGCCCCTCGCGGATCAGGCCCTCGTTGACCTGGTCGAGCATCTCGAGGAACGACATGTCGGGCGAGACGCCCTTCACCTCGTGCCGCTCCATGCGCCCCGGGATGCCGGGCCCCTCCTGGCGCCAGACGTTGAGGACGATGTCCATCACTTGTAGCTCCGCGTCGCCGGGTGGACCGTCTCGAACACCAGCGGCTCCTTCTGGAGCGCCGGCCGCTTGCCCTCGCCCTGCCACTCCCACACCGCGACGTGCTGGAAGTCCTTGTCGTTGCGCAGGGCCTCGCCGTCGGGCGTCTTGTGCTCCTCGCGGAAGTGGCCGCCGCACGACTCCTCGCGCGTGAGCGCGTCGAGCGCGAGCAGCTCCGCGAACTCGAGGAAGTCGGCGATGCGGCCGGCCTTCTCGAGGTTCTGGTTGAGGCGGTCGCCGCTGCCGAGCACGCGGACGTCCTTCCAGAACGCCTCGCGGATCTCGGGGATGCGCGCGAGCGCCTTCTCGAGGCCCGCGCGGTTGCGCGACATGCCGCACTCGTCCCACATCAGCCGCCCGAGCTCGATGTGGAAGGAGTCGGGCGAGCGCTTGCCGTTCACCGACAGCAGGCGCTTGACGCGGTCCTCCGCCTCCTTGGCGACGCCCGTGAAGGCCGAGGCGTCGGCCTTCATCGGGTTGTTCCCGGCGGTCGCGAGGTAGCCGCCGATGGTGTACGGGAGGATGAAGTAGCCGTCCGCGAGGCCCTGCATGAGCGCCGAGGCGCCGAGGCGGTTCGCGCCGTGGTCGGAGAAGTTCGCCTCGCCGATCACGAACAGGCCCGGCACCGTCGACATCAGGTCGTAGTCGACCCAGAGGCCGCCCATGGTGTAGTGCGGCGCCGGGTAGATCTTCATCGGCACGGCGTACGGGTCGTCGCCGGTGATGTTCGCGTACATGTCGAACAGGTTGCCGTAGCGCTGCCGGATCTGGTCGCGGCCCACCCGCTCGATCGCGTCGCGGAAGTCGAGGTAGACGCCGCGGCCGCCCGGGCCCACGCCCCGGCCCTCGTCGCACACGGCCTTGGCCGCGCGCGACGCGACGTCGCGGGGGACGAGGTTGCCGAACGACGGGTAGCGCCGCTCGAGGTAGTAGTCGCGCTCGTCGTTCGGGATCTGGCCCGGCGCGCGCTTGTCGCCGACGGCCTTCGGCACCCACACGCGGCCGTCGTTGCGCAGCGACTCCGACATCAGCGTCGTCTTGCTCGAGTGCTCGCTGCTCGCCGGGATGCCCGTGGGGTGGATCTGCGTGAAGCACGGGTTCGCGAAGCCGGCGCCGCGGCGGTGCGCGCGCCACGTCGCCGTGACGTTGCAGGCCTTCGCGTTCGTCGAGAGGAAGTAGACGTTGCTGTAGCCGCCGGTCGCGAGCACGACCGCGTCGCCGGCCCACGTCTCGATCTTCCCGGTCACGAGGTGGCGCGTCACGATGCCGCGCGCGCGCCCGCCCTCGACGACCACGTCGAGCATCTCGAGGCGCGGGTGCATCGTCACCTTGCCGGCGCCGATCTGCCGCTCGAGCGCCTGGTAGGCGCCGAGGAGCAGCTGCTGGCCGGTCTGGCCGCGCGCGTAGAACGTGCGCGACACCTGCGCGCCGCCGAACGAGCGGTTCGCCAGCGTGCCGCCGTACTCGCGGGCGAACGGGACGCCCTGCGCGACGCAGTGGTCGATGATCGCCGTCGACACCTCGGCCAGCCGGTGGACGTTGGCCTCGCGGGCGCGGAAGTCGCCGCCCTTGACCGTGTCGTAGAAGAGCCGGAAGACGCTGTCGCCGTCGTTCTGGTAGTTCTTCGCCGCGTTGATGCCGCCCTGGGCCGCGATCGAGTGCGCGCGGCGCGGGCTGTCGTGGAACGTGAAGCAGTCGACGTGGTAGCCGAGCTCGGCGAGCGTCGCGGCCGCCGCGCCGCCGGCGAGACCGGTCCCGACCACGATCACGCTGAACTTCCGCTTGTTGGCGGGGTTCACGAGCTTCAGGTCGAAGCGCCGCTTCTCCCACTTCTTGTCGAGCGGCCCCGCGGGGACCTTCGCGTCGAGGTTGAGCGACATCAGCGGGCTCCACAGCCGCCGCAGGGGATCAGCCCCGTGGCGATGGACAGCGGGATCGCGCAGTTGCCGAGCAGGATCACGGCGGCCACCGCCGTGCCGAACCCGTGCTTCAGGAACGCGAGCCGCGGGTGCGTCACGCCGAGCGTCTGGAACGCGCTCGAGGCGCCGTGCGACAGGTGGAAGAACAGCAGCACCTGCGCCACCACGTACGCGATCGAGATCGGCCACTGCTGGAAGCCGGCGACGACCGCGCCGTACACGTCCGGCCGGCCCTGCGCGTCGACCAGCGCGTGGTGGTCCGGGTTCGTGACGCCGAGCGTCAGGTGCAGCAGGTGGTACACGACGAACGCCGTCACGATCAGGCCGCTCATCAGCATCGTGCGGCCGGCGTACGTCGAGCGCTGCGGCTTCGCGCTCACGTACGGCTGCGGCCGCGCGGCCTTGTTCCACATCGTCACGCGCACCGCGCACGCCACGTGCGTGACGAACAGCGCGAGCAGGCCGCCCCGCATCACCCACAGCAGCGGGCCGAGGTCCTGCAGGGTCTTGGCGTAGGCGTTCAGCTTCTCCCGGCCGGCGAAGACCTGGAGGTTGCCCAGCATGTGGGCGATCACGAACCCGAGAAGCCCGAGGCCCGTCAGGGCCATCACGGTCTTCGTCGAGATCGACGACAGGAGCGGACGGGTCGGACGCGGCACGGAAGACTCCGGTCGGGACGCGGTCCGCGATTCTAGGACCCCCGGGCCCGCCCGCCCCGCGGATGCCGGACCGGACCGGCCCCGTGCGAGCCGGACCGCGCCTCGGGTACAACGCTCCGGCGGACCCCCATGCCCAGCCGCCCCGCCCTCCCCCACCCCCTTCCGTCGGCGGCTCGCCCGACGTCCGGGACGCAGCCGGCGATCCCCGCGGGACCGCGAGGCCCGCTCGCCGCCGCGACGTCCCGGGACCTCGTCCCCCCGCCGCGCGGTCGCCGTCGGGGGTGGACCGCCGCCGCGCTGGCCCTGGGCGCCGTCGCCCTCGGCGCCGGGACGGTCGCCGGGCCCCGCGCGGCGCACGCCGAGGACGCCCCGCCGGCCCCCGCGGCCCCCGCGGCCGGCGCGATCGTGGTCGTCGAGACGTTCGACGACACCGCGCTCGACCGGTGGAAGCTCACGGGCGTCTCGGCGGCCGAGCGCGGGGGCGACGGCGGCGAGGCGCGGTCCTTCGAGGTCCGGGTCACGGGGTCCGGCGACGCGGAGATCGCGCTCGCGTTCGACGCCCCCCGCGACTGGCGCGGCTTCGACGCGCTCGTGCTGCGGGCCTCGGTCGCCTCGGGGCCCGCGCGGCCGATGCGCGTCCGCCTCGCGACGGGCGCCGCGGGCGAGGGCGGGTTCGTGCGACGGTTCCGGCTCGCGCCCGGCGGCCCGGCCGAGACCGTCCTGCCGCTGCGCGACTTCCGCGACGACGGCCGGCGCGTCGTCGGCGACTTCCGCCGCGTGGGCCGGTTGCGGATCGGGTTCGACCCGATCGAGGGGGCCTCGCCCGAGGCCCTGCCGCCGGTCCGGTTCGGCGCGGTCGCGTTGCGGCGCGGCGGCGACGGCGAGCGGTCGTGCGAGCCCACGCCCGCGGAGCGCCTCGCGGTCGCGTTCCCCGGCGGCGCGGGGGTCGCCCACGCCGGCACCCACGTGCTGATGCTCACGGACGCCCCGGCGCTGCGCGGGGACGACGGTCCGCGCCTCGTCCGCCGCCTCGACGCCGCCTGCGAGCTCGCCGCGGCCACGTACGGGCTCGACGCCGGCCGCGGGGCCCCCGCGGTGCTCCACGTCGCCGCCGACCGCGACGGCTACCTCGCGTGCATCGCGCGCCACGCGCAGCACTTCGCCGTCGGCATCGCGCCGCCCGCGTCGGACGGCTACACGGTGCTCCGCCGCGCGTTCTCCTGGTACGACGCGGCGAAGGGCTGGGACCGCCCCGTCTACGTCCACGAGACGGCCCACGCGCTCCTCGTCGAGCGCGAGGGCCTCGCGTGCGACGGCAACTGGGTCCACGAGGGGTTCGCCACCGCGCTGCAGGCCCGCGTCCACCCCGCCTCGGTGACCGCCCCGTGGGCGCGCGCGTTCGGCGCGCTCGCCCGCCGCGAGAAGAGCCCCTTCCAGCCGTGGGACGACGCGTTGTCCGACGCGCGGCCCGCGCTGCGGCGGTACGTGCAGCTCGCCACGATCGTGGACTTCGCCGCGGCGAAGCACCGCGACGCGATGCCGAGGGCGTGGGCGGCCTACCGCGGCGCGCCGGGCCCGTTCCACGAGGCGAAGGCCCGGCCGCTCGCCGAGGCGTTCGGGACGACGCCCGAGGCCCTCGAGGCCGCGTGGCTCGCTTGGGGCCGCGCGACGTGGCCGGAACCCGCGCCGGCCGACCCCGCGCCGGCCGATCCGACGCCGACGCCGACGCCGCCGAAGGAACGATGAGCGACCGGGCCTCGCGGTCCCCCGCGCCCGACCGGAGCCCTCCCATGACGACCGACCTCGCCCCCGCCGCCCCCCGCGACGCGTCGATCCTCGACGTCGACCTCATGCGCTTCGAGCGCGGCACCGACGCGCAGCGCCGCGCCGTGGTGGACGGCGTGATGCGCAGCCTCGGCACGGGGTTCGTCTACGCGCGGCACGACGTGCCCGCGGAGACGATCGACGCGGCCTACGACGGCCTGCGGCGGTTCTTCCACCTCCCGGCCGACGTGAAGGCGCGCTACGTCGTCCCCGGCTCCCACGGGCAGACCGGGTACACGGGGCTGCTCGTCGAGACGGCCGCGGGCGCGCGCAAGCCCGACTGGAAGGAGATGCTCAACTGGGGCCTCGAGCTGCCCGCGGCGCACCCGTTGCGCCGCGCGTACCCCCACCGCTACGAGCGCCGCGAGCTGCCCGAGGACGAGGTGCCCGGCATCGGCGCCGTCCTCGGGAGGCTCTGGGACGCGCTGTTCGACCTGCAGCGCCGCTTCCTGCGGATCGTCGCGGTGGGCATCGGCTGCCACGAGCGCTTCTTCGACACCATGCTCGACGGCGGGCCGACGCTCTGCCGCGCGATCCGCTACCCGGCCATGGACGCGGCGCCGGACCGCGAGCACGTCTGGGCCGGCGCCCACGGCGACATCAACCTCCTGACCGCGCTGCCGCGGGCGACCGCGCGCGGCCTGCAGGTGGACGTCGGCGGCCGCTGGGTGGACGCGACGGCCCCGGACGGGCACGCCATCCTCAACAGCGGCATGATGCTCGAGCGGCTGACCAACGGCCGCATCGCCACGGGCGTCCATCGCGTCGTCGCCGACCCGGACCAGCGGGGCGAGCGGCTGTCGGTCGTGCAGTTCTGCCACCCGACGCCGTGGACCGTCCTGGGGCCGGTGCCGTCGTGCGTGGGCGCGGACCGCCCGCTGCGCTACTCGACGGTCGAGGCCGGGGCCTGGCTCGACCAGGTGCTCTACGACATCAACCTCGCCCGCGGGTGACCCGCCGGCGGCGATCCCTCTCCCGGGACCGCGAGGCCCGCGCGCCCGCGGGGCCCGCCCGTCACTTGCCCTTGGCGTTCTTGGGCTTGGGCGGGTCGGCCTTGGCGGCCCAGAACGCCCAGTACTCGGCGTCGGACTTCGACGCGTCGAGGGCCGCGTACGCCGCCTCGCTGGCCGCGTCGGGATCGCCGACCTTCCGGAACGCGGCGACCCACGCGGCGAACGACGCCTTCGCGGCGGGCGCGCCCGACGCGAGGTAGCCGACGGCCAGCTCGGCGTCGAGCGTGCGCAGCTCGGCGTCCTCGGCGAGGTACGACGACAGCCGGCTCATCCGCATCAGCCGCGACCAGGTCGTCGCCTCCTTCTTGCGGATGCGGTCGAAGGCGGCGCCCTCGTCCGACGCGAGCAGCACCGCGGCCGCGCCCGACGTGGCGACCGCGGCCGCCTGCCGGCGCAGCCCGGCGAGGACCGGCTCGCCGTTGGCCGCGCCGAGCAGGTGCTGGAGCACCTGGGCCGCGGCCTCCTCGGCCACCTGCGCCGCGTCCACCTCGGCCTTGCGGGGCGCGACGATCAGCTCGGCCGCCCACGGGACGTGCACGGCGTCCTTGTCGCGCAGGTCGCGCCGGCCCGAGAGGAACCCCATCATGTCGCGGTTCTTCGTGAGCCGCACCACCGGCGGCGTCGGGCCGACGTTGCCCGCCGCGACGACGCGGCGCACGAAGGCGTGCGCGTCGCGCACCGCCCTCAGCGCGGCGTCGCGCGCGGGCGCGTCCAACGTCCCGTCGTCGGTGACGACGAGGTCGGGCGAGGCGGTCCGGGTCCACGTCGCCTTGACGGCCGCGGGGATCCACCCGTCCACGTCGTCGCCGCCGCCCGACACCCAGCCGACGGCCGCGCGCACGAGCTTCACGAGGCCGGCCTCGTCCTTCTTCGTGCCCTCGCCGCGCACCCAGACGACCGTGCGGCCGAGCTGGCGCGTCGCGCACGCGTAGACCGCGTCCTTGAGCTTCAGCCGCACGACACAGCCGTCGGGCTTCACCTCCGAGACCGCGAGCTCGCCGCGGGCGACGACGTGCGTGAAGCGGTAGGCCTCGAACGCGGCGCGCTGCGCGGCCGTCAGCACCGAGCGGTCCGCGCCGAGCTCGACCGTGATCGACTCGAACTCGCGCGTCGTGCCCTCGAGCGTGCCCACGATGCCCGAGCGCGCCGTCTCCTTCGGGAAGAAGCGGAAGAAGGGGTCGGTGCGGAGGATCGTGCCGTTCAGGATCCCCTGGCCGGGGATGGCCTTCGGCTCGGGGCGGTCCTCGGCGACGGCGGGCGACGGGGCCAGGCCGATCGGGAGCACGAGGAGGGGCAGGAGGGCGACGAGGAGGGCGCGGCGCACGGGCGGGGAGTGTACGCGAGGCCCGAGGCGGCGCACGCCCGCGCGGCGCGCGGGGTGTCGCCGGGCACGGCGGCCACCGGGCCTCGCGGTCCCCCGCGCCCGACGGGCCCCCGGCCGCACCCGCGCGGGCGGCCGGGCGCGCGCGCGGCGGCGCGGGACGTCACGTCCGCCGACCGCGGCACGCAACGACCCAGCCGCGGCGCGCGCTACGCCTGCGGGGGCGCCTCGTTCGACGACGGCGCCGCGGGGGCGGCGTGCTTCGCGAGGAGCTCCTGGACCACGCGGACCAGCTCGACGATGCGGAACGGCTTGAGGATCACGGCCTCGACCCCGAGGGTGCGGCGGATCTCGTCCACCGTGCCCGCCATGCTGCCGGTGACGACGAGCACGGGCGCGATGCGCTTCGTCCCGCCGAAGCGGAGGGTGTTGAGGACGAAGCGGCCGCCGCCGCCGGGCATGCCGATGTCGAGGACGAGCAGGTCGGGCTTGAGCCGCTCGTAGGCGGCGATCGCCGTCGGCGCGTCGATGGCCTCGTGGACCTCGTGGCCCGCGCGTTCGCAGGCGTGCCGGATGACCATCCGCATCGGCGGTTCGTCGTCGGCCACGAGGATGCGAGCCAAGGGACCCCTCCAGACGCTGGGTGCCAAAACCACGGGAGCCAGACCACGCGAGCCGGCCCACGGGGGGACCGGCCGGACGTCGGGGCGGCCTGCCGGGGCCCCGCCGAGGATGCTAGCAGACCGACCCGGCGCGCCGCCCGTCGTTCCCGGCGCCAGCCGCCCACGGCGGCGGACCGACCGCCGCCAGGTCGTCGAGCACGCGGCGGTTCGCGCGGGGGAAGGCCAGCTCGGCGAGCGCGGACGTCGGGACGAAGCGGAGGTCCTCGACGCCGGTCGCCCGGAGCCGTCCCCCGCGGACGCGCGCGTGGAAGACGTGCAGCGTGATCGTGAAGTGGGTGTACGCGTGCTCGACGGTCCGGAACAGCTCGACCACCTCGACGGCGAGGCCCGTCTCCTCCGCGACCTCGCGGGCGCAGGCGGCGGCGAGCGTCTCCCCCGCCTCGACCTTGCCGCCCGGGAACTCGTACAGCCCGCCGAGGAGCCCCTCGGAGGGCCGCCGCCCGACGAGCACCTGCCCGTCCTTCCAGACCAGCGCCGCCGCGATGTCGTGGTGCGGCACCGGCTTGCGGCGCTTGCGCCGCGGGATGCGGTCCTCGCGGCCCGCGGCGTGCGCGCGGCACCACGTCGCGACCGGGCACACGAGGCACTGCGGGTTGCGCGGGACGCAGATCGTGGCGCCCAGGTCCATCACGGCCTGGTTCCAGTCGCCGGGACGGGCGGGGTCGAGCACGGCCTGCGCGGCGGCCTCGAGCCGCGACCGCGCGGGCGCGCGCGCGAGGTCGCGGTCCTCGTCGAGCCAGCGCGCGGCCGCGCGCACGACGTTGCCGTCCACGACGGCGGTCGGCTCGCCGAACGCGATGCTGGCGACCGCGGCCGCGGTGTACGGGCCGAAACCCGGCAGCGCGCGCAGCGCCGGGGACGTCGACGGCAGCCGCCCGCCGCGGAACGACTCGACCTCGATCGCGGCGCGGCGCAGGTTGCGCGCGCGACCGTAGTAGCCGAGCCCCTCCCACGCCTTCAGGACCTCGGCCTCCGTGGCCGCCGCGAGGGCGCGCAGCGTCGGGAACCGCGCGAGGAACGGCCCGTAGCGCTCGCGCACCGTCTCGACGCGCGTCTGCTGGAGCATGACCTCCGAGACCCAGATCCGGTACGGGTCGGTCTCGCCCCGCCACGGCATCTCGCGGCGATGCGCGTCGTAGTGCGCGAGCAGCGCCGCCCGCATCGCCGCCACCTCGGCCTTCGACCACGGGAGGCGCGCCGTCGCCGCGAGGGCGACCGGGTCCGGGGCGGCCCCGTCCGCCGGAGCCGGATCGGCGGGAACCCGATCCGCGGGAACCCGATCCGCGGGAGCCCGATCCGCCGCGACCCGGTCCCCGGGAACGCGACGCGCGGCCGACCGATCGCGCCCGGCCCGCGGGGCCGCCGGGGCCTCCGCTCGCTGTCCCGCCCCCTTGCGAGCGGAACGCGCCGGACCGTCGGAGGATCGACGGGGAGGCGCCATGGGGTCGATGCTACGGCGCGGGGTGACACCCGGGCGGCGCGGCACGCGAGGCCCGGCGGCCGTCGCGGGCGGTGGCACGCGCGGCCGCGCCGCGGACGCGCCCCGGGACCGTCGCCCGTGGCCGGAAACGACGAGGGCCGCCCGAACGGGCGGCCCTCGTCGTGCGCAGCGTGGGCGCGTCGATCACATGCCCGGGACGCGGCAGACGCCGCCCGGGCAGTCCTCGCAGTCCTCTTCGTGCCCGTCCCCGAGCGGCGGGACCGCGGCCGGCGCGATGGGCGCCTTCACGGGCCCGATCGGGGCGAGCTTCGTCGCGGGCGGCTTCACCGTCGCCGGCTTCGGGGCGGACGGCGCGACCACGACGGCGGGGGCCGCGGGGCGCGCGACCGGCGCGACCGTCTTCGGCAGCGCGAGCGGCGCGCCGTCGGGCGAGCCCATCGCGAACGCGGCGGGCGCGGCGATCGGCTGCGCGACCGGCGCGGCCGACGACGAGCCGTCGGGCGACCCGATCGCACCGACCGGCGGCGCCTTCGGGATCGCGGCCACGACGCGGGCGGCCGACGGGGTGCGACGGCGCGCGACCGGCGGCGCGAGGACGCCGTCGCCGCCGGACCCGGAGATCCGCGGCAGGTTGCCCGCGTAGCGCGCGGGGTCCGCGGTCCACGTCGAGCGGGCGTTCACGTCGCAGAACGCGATCATGGCGCCCTTCCACTCGGCGGTCACCTTCGGATCGACGGGGTTGCCGAGCATCACCGGGCACGTCGCGTTGATCGGCTTGCCGACCGGCGCCTTCGCCGCGACGCCGGGCGTCGAGAGGCGCGCCGACGAGCCGCCGGCCACGAGGCGCGTCGAGGTGACCTCGGCGCCGGCCGGGACCGTCTGCGCGCGCGCAACGGCCTCGGCGCGCTGCGAGACGCATCCGGAGAGCGCCAGCGTGGAGCACGCCGCCGCGACCAGGAACGGTTTGCGCATACGACCTCCGCGGACGGGCCGCGGGGCACCGGGCGCGAACCGACACGGCCCTGCGGGCAACCCGCCGCAGGTCCCTGCCCTGATCACGCCCGGCGCACCGAGCCCACCAACGACGAACCCGACCAACCCGAGCCTTACCAAACCACGACTCACCAACCGGAGGCAAGGCCCGGATCCGCCACCCTCCCACGGGAGCGGCTCCGGGCCACCGACGCCGACGGACGAGGTCCGACCTCGAACGCAGACATGGGAACGGCCCCCTGTCAGCGGACTGTCACCGCGTCGGCCCGAAACTGCCGGTCCCGCGGGGCCGGCATCCCGGGCGCCGGCGCCGCCGCGACCGGGGGACCCGACGGAGCCGAGGCCCGCCACCGCCTCGGAGGACGCCGAGCACGCCCCGCGTCGCGTGCGGTTCGCCGCGAGGTGCGCGATGGACGCCGGCGTGATCACCGGTGCGGGCCCCCGCACGGGCCCGAGGCCCGAGGCCCAGAGGCTGGGCACCGCTGCCCGAGGAATCGCTCCTGGAGCCGGGCCACAGGCTGCGCACGCGGGGCGCGCGCGCGATGCGCGGTACGAGCCGAGCGAACTCGGCGACCGAGCACCGGGGGAAACCCCCCATAAAACGAACGACGGGGACCGGGCGCGTGCATCCAGGTCTTGGACGACACGCGGGGCCGGTCCCCGCTTTCGGAATCAGCCTGCGCTTACTTCGCGCAGGGGCTGCACGCCGGCTTCGGAGCCGCGCACGTGTTGCACGACGGCTTCGCGCACGAGTTGCACTTCGGCTTCGCGCACGAGTTGCACGACGGCTTCGCGCACGTGTTGCAGCTCGGCTTCGCGCACGAGTTGCAGCTGTTGCAGGCCGTCAGAGCGAAACCAACCACCGCCACCGCAAGGATCGAGAGAACGCGACGCATCGTTGCCTCCTGTGTTGGACCCATCCCGAGAGGTGGTGGACCGGATGGCCCGCCCTCCCAAGACCCGTAAACTACACAATCGGGTCCCCGGATGCACGACTTCTACCGGGGCGTCTTCCCGGGGGCCCGGACCGAACCGGCCCCCTGAACACCGAACAAAACCCTACGTTCGGGGGGTCAGCCCCCCATCGCCGGGGCCGCGGCCGCCGCCTTGAGCTCGTCGAGCTTGGTCTTGGCGTCCGTCGCGAACCGCCCCTCGGGCCACTTCGCGAGCATGTCCTCGAGGATCTTCATGGCCGCGGGGTCGTCGCCCTCGACCTCCTTCATGCGCGCGTCGAGGAAACGCACCCGCTGGGGCGCGTCGATCCGCGCCTTCGCGTCGGCCTCCTTGCCGCCCGGCAGCTTGAGCAGCTCGGCGCGGCGCGCCGCGACCTCCTTCGCGGAGTCGCGTCCCTTGAACTCGAGCTCGACCCGCGCGAGCGCGTCCGCGGCGTCCGCGGCCTTGCCGCCCTGGATCGCCTCCTTCGCGGCGCGGATCAGGTCGCGGCCCTTCCCCTCGACGATCGCCTCGAGGTTGATCGCCTTCTGGTAGCCGGTGCCCTTCTTGTCCTCGCGGAGCTTCAGCTCGGCGAGGCGCCGGAACGCGTCCGCGTAGTGCTCGTTCTGCAGCGCGGCGCGCGCGAACTCGTAGCGATCCGCGTTCCCCTGCGACTTGAACGCCTCGTCCTCGCCGTAGCCCTTGCCCGCGGGCGCGGCCGCGAACTTGAAGCCGTTGCGCTGGTACTCTTCGCCCTTCTCGTTGCGAGGGCCGCCGCCGCGCGGGTTCGTGTGGCAGAAGCCGCACGGCTTCCCCTCCTTCTGCGAGTACGCGGGCTTCGCCTCGGCGCTCGGCGGCGACACCCACGCGACGGAGGCGGCGGTCGCGACGGCGAGGAACAGGGCGGCGGGGACGAGACGCGACGATCCGGTCATGGAGGCTCCCGGCGGGACGGCGGGAGAGTCTATCCGCCCTCGGGCGTCCGTCCGGACAGCCGGTCGGCGGGGGCGCGGTCGGGGGCGGGGGTACGCGAGGCCCGCCGGCCGGGCCCCGACCGGGCGGTCCGACCGTGCGCGGCGTACGATGCGGCGATGCGCAACGACCTCGCCCACCACCTCCTGCCCGTCGTCGAGGCCGCCGCGGTGGCCTCCGCCCGCCACATGGGCCGCGGCGACCGCAAGCACTGCGACCGCGTGGCGGTCGAGGCGATGCGCCGCGCGATGGACGAGGTGCCGATGCGCGGGCGGATCGTCATCGGCGAGGGCGAGCGCGACGAGGCGCCCATGCTCTGGATCGGCGAGGAGGTGGGCCGGCGCGGGCCCGGCGACGCCGCCATCGACATCGCCGTGGACCCGCTCGAGGGCACGAACCTGTGCGCGACCGGCGCGCCGTCGTCCATCTGCGTGCTGGCGGCCGCCGAGCAGGGCGGCCTGCTCCACGCGCCGGACTGCTACATGGACAAGATCGTCGTCGGCGCCCGGTGCCGCGGTCGCGTCCACCTCGGCGCGCCGGTCGCCGAGAACCTGCGCGCGGTCGCGCGCGCGTTCGACCGCGAGGTCAGCGACCTCGTGGTCGTGACGCTGGACCGGCCCCGCCACGAGCGCCTGATCGCCGAGATCCGCGAGGCCGGCGCGCGCATCCGGCTGATCGGCGACGGCGACCTCGCGCCGGCCATCGGCGCGTGCGTGCGCGGCACGGGCGTGCACGCGGTGATGGGCATCGGCGGCGCGCCCGAGGGCGTCCTGTCGGCCGTCGCCGTCCGCTGCCTCGGCGGCTACATGGAGGGCCGCCTCGTCGAGCACGGGCCGGGCGACCGCGAGCGCGCGGGCAAGATGGGCATCACCGACTTCGACCGCGTCTGGACCGCCGAGGACCTCGCGCCCGGCGAGCGCCTGCTCTTCGTCGCGACCGGCGTGACGACCGGCGACCTGCTGCGCGGCGTGGACTTCTTCGGCCAGGGCGCGCGCACCCACAGCGTCGTGCTCGAGTCCGCCGAGGCGCAGCGCGTGCGGTTCGTCGACACGATCCACGTCGAGGATCCCGACGACATCGAGATCCGGCTCTGACGCCGACGGGGCGCGCGCGGCGGCGCCGGGGTCGGGGCCGCGGCCCGCAACCGACGCCGACGCGAGGCCCGGCGCGCCCGCGCGCGGGCGCGGCCCGCGCCGTTCGAGGCGACGTCCGCGAGGGGCGGGTCGCGTCAGCCGCCCATGGCCGGCGGCGCCGGCTCGCCCGCGGGCGGCGCGGGGTTCGGCGCGTCGGACATCGCGGGCGGGGCCTCGCCGTCCATCGCCGGGGGCGCGTCCGACATCGCCGGCGGCGCGTCCGACATCGCGGGGGGCGTCGGCGTCGTCGGCTTCGTCGCGGCGGGCGGGGCCTCGCGTCGCGCGAGCTCGACCGTCGTCTCGGCGCGTTTCCCGCCCCGCTCGTAGGCGACGACGACCTTCTCGCCGGGCCGGCGGAAGCGGAGGCGCTGCCGCAGCTGCCCCGGATCCTCGACCGGCTTGCCGCCGATGCCGACGATCACGTCGCCGGGCTTGAGCCCCGCGGCGTCGGCGGGGCCGCCCGCGACGACCTTCGAGAGCTCCGCGCGCTTCGGGTCCTGCTTGAGCTCGACCTTCATCACGGCGGAGTTCAGGAGGAACGACGCGCCGCTGCGCAGGGAGGGGAGCGCGGCGACGAGCTTGGTGCCCGGCACGCCGTACCCGATGCCGGAGTTGCGGCCCTGCTGCACGGTGAGCCACAGGGTGCCCATGCCAAGGAAACGGCCGCGGACGTCCACCAGCGCGCCGCCGACGGTGCCGTCGGTCATGTTGGCGTCGGTCTGGAACGCGCCGCCCCAGCACTCGACGGCGTCGTCGGCGTGCACCCGGGAGAGCATGCCGACGGTGACGACGGGCGACGGGCGCCGCTGCCCGCCGAACGGGTTGGACACGCCGATCACGAGCCGCCCGGGGCGGAGCGCGTCGGCGGGCGCGGGCTCAACGGGCACGGTCTTCACGCCCGGCGGCAGGTCCACCTTCAGCAGCACGACGCCGAGGCGCTGGTCGTGGGCGACGACGCGCGCGGGGGCGCTCGGGCCGTCCGGCAGCCACGCGGTGACCGACGTGACCTCCGCCAGGTCGTCGGCGACGGCCTGCTCGGCGTCGCGCTGGCCGGCGGCCTGCGGGATCGGCAGCGGGAGGGTGTCGGCGAACGCGTAGAGGCTCGCGACGACCCAGCCGTCGTCCGTGAGCGCCACGCCGCTCGTCGGCCCGAGGTACCGGGCGAGCTTCGCCTGCGGGAGCTTGGTCTCGAGCATCGACTTGCGCGACACCTCGAGGCTCACGACGCTCCGCGCGACCTTGGCGGCGGTCGCGCCGATCGCCTGCTCGAGGAGCGCGGTCTGCTTCGCCCGCACGGGCAGCGTCCGCGGGTCGGGGAAGACGGTCGCGTACACGGGGACGTCCTTGTACGCGTTGCGGATGCGGTCGATCGGGAACGCCTTGCCGAGGAACTGGAAGGGCTCGTCGGCCTTCGCCTGCCCCCACGTCGAGATGATGCCGACGAGGGCGCCGTCGGCGTCCACCAGCGGGCCGCCGTTGACGCCGGGGTTCACCGCCGCGCTCGTGATCACCTCGGCCCACCGGCCCGCGGGGTCGCCCGCGCCGAGCGGCAGGAGCGACGCCACGACGCCCGCGGTGAGCGACGACGAGCCGTCGCCCTCGCCCTGCGGGAACGACGTGCCGACCGCGAACGTGAACTGCCCCACCTCGAGATGGGCCGACGAGCCGGGCGGCACGAACGCGAAGCCGCCCGACGGCGGCTTGTCGATCTTCAGCAGGCACGAGTCGATCGCCTCGACGCGCTTGACGCGCTTCGCCGCGAAGACGGCGTAGGTGCCGCGCTTGAGGTCCGGCACGCGGATCTCGACGTCGTCGGCCCACGCCTTCTCGGCGCGCTGCTTGCCGTCCGGGCCGGGCACGGGGCGGTAGTAGGCCCCCGCGTCGGCGTCGGACAGCACGTAGCCGTCGCGCGAGATGAGCACGCCGGACGAGCCGGGCGACGCGCCGTACTTGGCCGGGGCGACGCAGAAGACCGTCGCCGGGTTGACGACCTTGATCGCCGCCTCGAACTCGTCCTCGACGGTGGACGCGATGCCCGGACCCGCGACCGCGGGGCCGGCCGCGAGGGCGGCGACGAGGCCGGCGGCCGCGAGAGCCGCGCGCAGCGCGCGCATCAGCCCGCTCCCCCGCCCAGCTCGCCTTCCCAGGTGTAGTCCTTGCCGCCGCGCTGGTAGCGCACGCGCACCTTCGAGCCCGCCGGGTAGAACGCGAGCGCGTTCGTCAGGTCGGCGCCGCAGAATACGTCGTACGACTTCAGCGACAGCGACGACGTCCCGAGCCAGAGCCTCGTGACGACGTCGCCGGCCGACGGCGCGGGGCCCTTGCCGCCCTTGCGCGTGACGGGCGAGTCGTTGCGGACGCCCTTCACGGAGGCGCCGATGGGCTTGCCGTCCTTGCCCTTGGCGTCGCCGACGTCGAGGCCGAGGATGCCGGCCGAGGCCGAGATCTTGTCCGACAGCAGGGCGTCGAAGTAGCCCGCGATGAGGTGGAACGGGATGGCGAACGACGCGCCCGTGTTCGACGGGCCGACGCTCTGCTCGGACGGCCGCGACGAGATCATCCCGTTGATCCCGACGAGCTCGCCCGACAGGTTCCAGAGCGGCCCGCCCGAGTTGCCGGGGTTGACCTCGGTGTCGTGCTGGATCGCGTTGGCGTAGGTGAACGAGCCCTTCAGCGTGCGGTTGAGCCCGGAGATGACGCCGAGGGTGGCGACGGCCGCGCCGTCGCCGCCGAGGAAGAACGGGTTGCCCGTCGCGAAGACCCACTGGCCTTCCTTGAGCTGCTCGCTCTTGCCGAGCTTCGCGAGCTTCACGCCCTTCGGCGGCGCGCCCACGAACTCGAGCAGCGCGATGTCGTAGGCCTGCACGCGGTCCTTCACCCGCACCTCGCGCACGGTGCCGTCGAGCATCGCGACCTCGAGGCGGTCCGCGCCCTGGACGACGTGCTCGTTGCTGATGATGAACGGCCCCTTGCCCTTCCACGTGACGAACACGCCGGACCCGCCGCTGTTGCGGTCGTACGCCGGCGCGCTGGCGTCCCCGCCCGGACGTCGCTTCGAGTTCCAGACGGTGACCGAGCACGGCCGGACGGCCTCGACGGCCTTCTCGAGCGCGGTGTCCACGCTGTCGGCGACGGCGTACGCGGCGGCGAGCGGGTCGGCCTCGGCCTTCGGGGTGCCGGGGGCGGGTTTCACGGCGGGCGCGGGGTCGCCGGGGCCGGCCCAAACGCGCGGCGCGTTCGGGAGGGCGAGGGCGACGACGGCGACGAGCGCGGCGAGGGACGATCGGTCGAGCATGCTCTCGGTAGCCTACCCCGTCCGCGGCGTGCTCACCCGCGACGTTTCCCGAAGCGTCCGGGTTCGATTCCGCTTCCGTTGCGCCCCCCCGCCGGGCCCCCCGGCGGCCCGGGGCCCCCGGGCCCCCCCGCCGCCCGGCGGGGGCCGGGGGCGGGGGG
>JAEUHO010000378.1 GCA_016795345.1 Planctomycetia bacterium
AGGCCGTGTCCGACGCGCCCGCGCGCGACGACCCGTCGCGCCGCATCCGCCGGCGCCTCGACGAGGACGAGGACGCCGACGCGTTCTTCGGCGAGAAGGTGCTCGCGGCCCGGCAGGCCCTCGACGGCGGGGCGGACGACGCCGCGGGCGAGATCCTCGACGGCGCCCTCGCGCTCAACCCGCCGACGGCCTGGCTCGAGCGGCTGAAGGCGATCAAGGCGGAGCTCCGCACGCGCCGGCTCGAGGGCGAGGTGCTCCGCGTGGACGTGCGGGGCGTGCGCGAGTACGTCACGTTCGCCGAGGCGCTCGACCTCGTCGTCCGCATCCGCAACGTCGGGACCGGCGACGTCGTCATCGCGCCGCCGTCGGGGTCCGGCAAGGAGGCGCTGTCGGGCTCGACGCTGATGCTGACCGTCCGCCGCCGCGACGTCGACGTGTACGCCGCCGAGCTCGAGCGGACGTGGAATCGGGTCGTCCCGCTGGTCGAGAGCGGCTGCGAGAGCGTGCGGATCCCGCCGGAGGGGAGCCTCGAGGTGCGGGTGCGCATCCCCGCCGAGGACGTGGGCGAGCCCCTCTCGGGGTTCCGCGTCCTGGAGGTCGGCGGCGACCTGCGGGCGGGTCGGATCGAGGCGGGCCTCCCCGAGCCGCTGGGCCGCGTGCGGATCCGCACCGGCCGCGTCGTCGTCGTCCCGGGCAACTTCGAGCCGCTCGCGGCGGACCCGCTCGGGTCCATGCGCAAGGCCGCCACGAGCGTCGCGCCGGTCCACCTGCTCGTGGCGACCGAGTTCCTCGCGCCCAAGGAGCGCGCGTCGGCGTGCGCCCTGCTCGCCGACATTCTCGCCGCCGGCTCGCCCGACCTCGAGACGGCCGCGGTGAACGCCGTCCGCCACGTCCGGCGGGCGGCCGAGGGCACGCCGCTGCGGCCCCTGGCCGAGCCGTTCCTGCGGGAGGCCCGGGCCCATCCGGAGCGCGCGGAGGCCGTGCTGGAGGGCCTCGCGGCGCTCACGGGGGTCACGCTGGCGCCCGACCCGCGGCTCTGGGAGGACTGGTGGCGGCGGGACGGGGCGGAGCCCGACGCGGTCGTGCCGACCGGTGACGGCGCCGCGGCTTCCGGCGACGATCGCGGGCGATGATCCACGACGCCCGGCTCGCGTCCTTCCTCTCGCCCCTCGCGCGGACCGTCGAGTCGGTCACGCCCGAGGCGGAGCTCCGTCAGAAGCTCGAGGCCTTCGCCGCGGGCAAGCGGGGCCCGCTGCGGTGCAAGTTCGGCATCGACCCGACCTCGACGTCGGTGCACGTGGGCAACGGCATCCCGCTGTGGAACCTGCGGCGGCTGCAGGACCTCGGCCACCAGGCCGTCCTCATCATCGGCGACTACACGGCGCTGGTGGGCGACCCGTCGGGCAAGGACAAGACGCGCCCCATGCTGACGCCCGCGCAGGTGTCGGCGAACGTCGCGACGTGGCTCGACCAGATCTCGCACATCCTCGACCTCTCGCGGACCGAGGTGCGGCGCAACAGCGAGTGGTTCTCGAAGATGCCGTTCGTCGAGGTGCTCGCGCTCACGAACCGCATGACCGTGCAGCAGATGCTCGAGCGCGACTCGTTCGAGAAGCGGTTCCGCGAGAACGCGCCCATCTCGATCCGCGAGTTCCTCTACTGCCTCATGCAGGGCTGGGACTCGGGGATGGTGCGCGCCGACGTCGAGCTCGGCGGCACCGACCAGATGTTCAACCTGGGCGTGGGGCGCCGCCTCATGGAGCAGGAGGGGATGGAGCCGCAGTCGTCGCTCATCTCGCCGCTCGTCGAGGGCACCGACGGCCAGGCCAAGATGTCGAAGTCGCTGAACAACGCCATCGGCGTGACCGAGGCGGCCGGCGACATGTTCGGCAAGGCCATGCGCGTCTCCGACGCGCTGCTGCCGAAGTACCTGCGGCTCCTGACCGACCTGACCGACGCCGCGATCGACGCGCTCCTCGCCGGCCACCCGCGCGACGCGAAGCTCGCCATGGCGGAGGCGCTCACCGGCCGGTACCACGGCCCGGAGGCCGCCGCCGCCGCCCGCGCGGAGTTCGTCCGCGTGATCTCCGAGGGCCAGACGCCCACGGACGTGCCGTGGGTGACCCTGCCGCCGGCCGTGGCCGCGCCGGGCCGCACGCTCCCCCCGGGGCACTGGTCGGTCATCGAGCTCCTGAAGGCCTGCGGCTTCGCCAAGACCGGCGGCGAGGCCCGCCGGCTCATCGAACAGGGCGGCGTGTCGGTGAACGACGTCAAGGTCGGCGACGTCCACGCGAGCCACGCCGTGAACGACGGCGACCTCGTGAAGGTCGGCAGCCGGCGGTACGCCCGGCTGCGTCGTCCCGGCGCCCTCCCGCCCGCGGGCGCGTAGGATCCTCCGATGCCCGCCATCCTCGCCGAGATCCCGTACCCGATCATCGACCCCGAGGCGTTCCGCATCTTCGGGTTCGGCGTGCGCTGGTACGGCATCGCCTACATCATCGCGTTCGCCCTGGCGGCGTGGGTGCTCCACAGCCTCGCCAAGCGCGGCCGTTGGCCGGTCCACCCGGACCGCGTGCTCGACGTGCTCTTCTGGGGCATCGTCGGCGTGTGGGTCGGCGGGCGCGTCGGCTACATGCTCTTCTACGCGGAGGACAAGTCGCCCGGGGAGTGGCTGAACTTCCGGCAGGGCGGGATGTCGTTCCACGGCGGCATGACCGGCGTGATCGCGGCGTACTACCTCTACGCGCTCAAGCACAAGATCCCGTTCCGGCACCTCGGCGACGGCCTCGCGCTCGCCACCGCGCCGGGCATCGCGGTCGTGCGGCTCGCCAACTTCGTGAACGCCGAGCTGTGGGGGCGGCCGTGGGACGGCCCCTGGGCCATGCGTTTCCCCGTCTACAGCATCGACAAGCGGTGGGACGGCGCGTGGGACGTCGTGCTGCGCCACCCGAGCCAGCTCTACCAGATGCTCGGCGAGGGCCTCGCGCTGTTCCTCGTCATGCGCTGGGCCATGCTCAAGAAGGGCTGGGGCGGCGGGTGGATCGGGTGCATCTTCCTGTTCGGCTACGGCGCGTTCCGCTTCGTCGCGGAGTTCTTCCGCGAGCCCGACAAGGGGATCGGCTTCGACCTCCTCGGGCTCACCCGCGGGCAGGAGTTCTGCGCGCTGATGATGTTGCTCGGCATCGTCTCGTTCTTCCTGCTGCGCCACAGCAAGCCCATGCGCACCATCGACTGGTCGCAGGGCATGGAGCCGCCGGCCTCGGCGTTCCCGCAGACCTCGGGCCGATCGGGGTCGTAGCTGGCCCCAGGGAAGGGCACAATGGGGGCGTGCCCCCTCGCCCCTCCCTCGCCGTCGGCCGGTCGCGTGGGTCGCCGCGGCGGACCCTCGGCGTCGCGGCGGGCCTCGCGTGCCTCGCGATCGTCGGGGCGGCGTCGCCAGCCGTCGCGGACCGCGTGACGCCCAAGAAGGGCCCGGCCGTGCGGGGGTTCGTGTCGCGGTCGGACACCGAGGTCGTCGTGAACCGCTACCGGGCCAAGAACCCGGCCATGACCTACGGCGTCGTGCGGTTCCCGCTCGCCGAGGTGCGGAAGGTCGACGAGGACCCGCCGACGGCCGAGACCCTCCGGCGGCGGCGCGAGGACCTCGCGCCGAACGACGTCGCGGGCCGCGTGGGCCTCGCCCGGTACGCCATCTCGCAGAAGTTCGTCCGCGAGGCCCAGCGCTGCCTCGAGGAGGCGCTCGCCCTCGAGCCGACGAACGCCGACGCCCTCGAGCTCTACGGCGGCGCGGCAAAGTTCGAGGCGGCGCGCCGCGGGAAGCCCGCCCTCGTGCCGGCGCTCCGGTCGGCCCTCACGGCCTACCTGGGCCTCGCCGACGGCCGGGCCCGCGCGGCCGCGGCCGCGAAGCTCGAGGCCGAGTTCGGGTTCCCCGCGCGCGCCGAGGTGCTGGAACGCGCGTGGCGCGGCGTGAAAGTCGCGCGGGGCCTCACCGAGGACGCGCCGGTCACGTTCCGGGCCGACCGCCACCCGGGCGCCACGTGGACCCACTACGTGCCGCCGGGCTACGACCCGCTCGTGCCCACGCCGCTGCTCGTCGCGCTGCACGACGCCGGGCGCGGCGGCCGGGAGGGCACGACGGTCGTCGGGAGCGGCCGCGACGCCGCGACGCTCTACCTCGAGGCGGCGTCGTCCCGCGGGTGGCTCCTCGCGTGCCCGACGGCGCCGACGCCGGCGTGGTCGGGGGACGGCGTCGCCGCGCACCTCGCCGACGTCGTGGAGGAGGCCTGCGCCCGTTTCCACGTGGACCTCGACCGCGTGTACCTCGTCGGCCACGGGACCGGCGGCACCGTGGCGCTGACGGTCGGCGGCGCGCGTCCGGACCTGTTTGCGGCGATCGGCGCCACGGCGCCCTCCGCGCCCGTCGCCCCGACGGCCGCGGCGCGGGCCGGGACCGCCGTGTTCCTCTATCACGCCGACGACGACCCGACGACCGACGTCGGCGTCACGCGGGCCGTCGCCGACGCGCTCCTCAAGGGCTCCGCCGACGTCGTCTACCTCGAGCTGACCGGCGTGGGGCACGGGTTCCCGTCGGACGCCCTGCGCGAGATGGCCGACGTCTTCCGCGGCAAGCGGCTCGCGGACGCGAAGCGCCCCGACGACTTCCCCCGTTCGTCGTTCGCGCGGCCCGCGAGCCCGGCCGAGGTCGCCGCGCTCGGCGACCCCGCCGCCGCCTGGTCGGCGCCGCGATAGGGGACCATTCGTTCTCTGCCGCCGCCGCGATCGTTCCGTCGCGCGGCCCGGGGGGCCTACAATCCGGGGCCCGCCCCGGCGCGCTCCCGCGCCGCGGCGGTGCCGAGGTGCCCCGCGTGACCGAGCCCGCCCGCGTCGTTCCCGCCCCGCTCCCCGACGCCGTGCGCGCCTCGCTGCGGCAGACCCGCGCGACGATGGACGCCGCGGACGCCTGGCGCGGCCGCACGCTCAACCTCATCGCGTCCGAAAACGTGCTCTCGCCCGCCGCGCGCAGCGTCCTCGACTCCGACTTCCTGCACCGCTACGCCGAGGGCCACCCGGGCGCGCGCTACTACGAGGGCACGAAGTTCATCGACGCCGTCGAGACCGACGCCGCCGCGGCGTGCCGTCGCGTCTTCCGCGCCGGCTGGGCCGACGTGCGCCCCGTCTCGGGCACGGTCAGCAACGAGGCGGTCTTCGCGCGGCTCGTCCCGCGCGGCGCGACGGCCATCGCCCACAAGGTCGCGACCGGCGGCCACATCTCGCACGACCGCATGGGCAGCCTCGGCAAGCGCACCGACAAGATCCTGCCGTGGCCGACCCAGGCCGACGGCTATCGCATCGACGTGGACGCCGCGAAGGACCTGATCGCGCGCGAGAAGCCCGCCCTCGTCACGTTCGGCCGCAGCCTCTTCCTGTTCCCCGAGCCGGTCGCCGAGCTCGCCGACGCCTGCAAGAGCGTGGGCGCGCGCGTGCTCTTCGACGGCGCGCACGTCCTCGGCCTGATCGCCGGCGGGTGTTTCCAGGACCCGCTCCGCGAGGGCGCCGACGTCGTCACGGGCTCGACGCACAAGACGTTCTTCGGCCCGCAGCGCGGCGTCGTGCTCACGCGCGGCGACGACGACGAGCTGCGCACCGCGGTGGACCGCGGCGTCTTCCCGGGCGCCACGTCGAACCACCACCTCTTCAGCCTCCCGGCCATGCTCGTCGCGACGCTCGAGGTCGAGGTGTTCGGCGCGCGGTACGCCCGCGACGTGGTCGCGAACGCCCAGGCGTTCGCCCGGGCCCTCGCGAAGCGCGGCCTGCCCCCCGCGTTCGAGGCCGCCGGCTTCACGCAGAGCCACCAGGTCGCGGTGGACGTCTCGGCCCACGGCGGCGGTCGCGAGGTCGCGACGCGGCTCGCGGGCCAGGACGTCATCTGCAACATGAACCTGCTGCCGGGCGAGCCGGGCAAGAACGCCATGAACCCGAAGGGCCTGCGCCTCGGCGTGCAGGAGCTGACGCGCTACGGGATGGGCCCCGCCGAGATGGAGGAGGCCGCGCGCCTGCTCGTGGACGCCGTCGTCCACCGCAAGGACGTGGCGTCCGACGTGGCGCGGCTCCGCGCGCGGTTCCCCAACGTGTTGTACGCGTTCGCGCCGTCCGACCTGCGCTGACGACGGTCGGCCGCCGGGCCTCGCGTGCCGACGCGAGGCGGCGGTCCCGCGGGACGGGTCACGGGACGGGCGACGGGCCGCACGCGGGCTCCCCGGGACGCGAGGCCCGGTGCGCGCCGGGTGCCCGAGCGCGCCGCCCGCCACGAGCCGGGCGCCCGGAACGAAACGGGGCGCGCGGGCCGCGGGGGCCGCGCGCCCCGCGGGGGGGGGGCCCGGCCGTACATTGCGGGGGT
>JAEUHO010000391.1 GCA_016795345.1 Planctomycetia bacterium
CGACGACGCCCCCGCGGACCTCCCCGTCGGGGTCGTGCCCTATCCGCCGCGCGACCCGCGGCCCCTCGGCGACGTGGACGACCTCGTCGAGGCGCGGCCCGCGCGCGTCGCGGAGTGGATCGCCGCGCTCGTCGAGCGCGAGGGCCCGTTGCACGTCGACGAGGCGCTGCGGGCGCTCGCCGCGGCGTTCGGCACGCGCGCGACCGCGCGCCCGCGCGAGGCGTTCGAGCGCGGGCTCGCGGGCCTCGTCGCCACGGGCCGCTGCGCGCGCCGCGGCGCGTTCCTGTGGCCCCAGGACCTCGCCACGCCGCGGGTCCGCTGGCGGGGCGGCGCGTGCCCGGTCGTGGAGCCGGACCTCGTCGCGCCCGAGGAGTGGGACGCCGCCGTGCGCGCCACGCTCGCCGCGGAGTTCGGCGCGCCGCGCGACGGGCTGGTCGCGGCGACGGTGCGGCGGCTGGGGTTCCAGCGGGGCGGGCCCCGGCTCAAGGCGTCCGTGGAGGCGGCGGTGGACCGGCTGCTCGCGCGCGGCGAGGTCGCGACCGACCCGCACGGCGACCTCGTGCTGCGCCGCCCCTGACGGCCGGGCGGCCCGGCGTCACCACACGCCGTGGAGCTGCCAGGCCGCCCAGTACCGCGGCGCCGACCACCGGGCCTCGGCGCGCACCGTCGCCTGCGCCTCGCGCAGGGCCGTCGCCGCGGACGCGCCGGCCGCGAACCGCGCGTGGAACGCCCGCATGAGCGCGCGGGTCGCCGCGTCGTCCACCTTCCACAGCGCGACGATCACGCGGGGCGCGCCCGCGACGAAGAACGCGCGCGCGAGGCCCAGCGGGCCCTCGCCCTCGACCACGCGCGCCCGCGCGGTCTCGCAGCCCGAGAGCACGACGAGGTCCGCGCGCACCGGCAGTCGGTAGACCTCCGCCGCGGTGAGGAGGCCGTCGTCGCCGGCCTCGGGCGCCAGCGCGAGCGCCGAGCGCAGCGGGTGCTCGACGTCCATGGCCCCGTGGCACGCGAGGTGGACCGCCGACCACCGCGCCGGCGCGACGACCGCGGCGCGGAACCGCGCCTCCGTCGCGTCGCCCCGCAGCAGCACCTCCGTCCCGACGGCCTGCGCCTCGACGCCCGTGCCCGGCAGCCGCACCCACGTCGTCGGGCGCGGCGCGCCGCGGGCCGTGCCGTCGTAGTCCGGGTCGCCGACCGCGAGCACGCCCTTCCCGGTCCGCGGGGCCTCGCCGCGCTGCCGCAGCCAGATGCCCGCCGACGGCGCGAGGGCGACGTCCACGTCGGGGAGGAGCGCCGCGTACGGGACGTCGAGGGCCGCGCCCATGGGGCACACCCCGACGCGCCGGACCGTCGCGGGCAGCGCCAGCGGCGCGACGAGGGCCGCGCGGAACGGGTCGAGCGCGTCCGCCGCGTCGGGGCCGGCGCCGCCCTCGAGCCCGGGCAGCGGCGGGAGGCGCACGGCCCGCAGGCCCGCCGCCGTGACCACGATCGCGAGCCCGCGCGCGCCGTTGGTGACGTAGGCCACGTACGCCTCGTCGGCCGCGAGCGCGCCGCGCACGTCGGCGGCGGAGGCGACCGCGGGGAACGCGAGGCCCGCGCGCGACTTGGCGTCCGCGGCGAACCGGCCCAGCAGCTCGACGTGCCGCGCGCGCGCCGCCTCGAGGTCGCGGCGGCGCGCGAGCACGACGGCCCGCTCGCCGCCCGCGACGGCCTCCTCGAGCGCGGCCGCCGCGAGCGCCTCCGCGGAGCGCGCGGCCTCCTCCTCGGCGACGGCGGCGGGCGAGGCGTGGGCGCCCGACAACGCGTCGCGCAGGCCGAGGGTCTCGGCGAGCGCCACGGCGCGCCCCCGCTCGGCGAACGCGAACGCGCCCGCGAGGTCCTCGCGCGCGAGGCACGCCTCGACGCCGTAGAGCGCCGCGGCGGCCAC
>JAEUHO010000393.1 GCA_016795345.1 Planctomycetia bacterium
GGGGGGGGGGGGGGCCGCGGCGGGGGGGGGGGGGGTTGGCGCTCCCGGGGGGGGGGCGCTGGCGGGGCGGGGGGGCCCCGGGCCCCGACGGGGGCGCGCGGGGGGGGGGGGAGCGGTGGACGCGGCGGCGCGCGCGAGGG
Source organism: Planctomycetia bacterium (assembly GCA_016795345.1). Classification (GTDB taxonomy): domain Bacteria; phylum Planctomycetota; class PLA2; order PLA2; family JAEUHO01; genus JAEUHO01. The sequence goes on from JAEUHO010000393.1 coordinate 141, forward strand.
CCCGCGCGGCGGTCTGCGCGGCCTCGTAGGCGCGGCGCCGCTCGAGGTCGGCGGCGGCCTTGCAGGCGGGCCCGCAGTAGCGGCCGAGGTTGCGACCGACGAGCGCTCGCGGCGCGCCGCATCGGGCGCAGTCGCGACGCGTCCCGACACACCGGCGCTTGCGGCACCTCGCGCCGCACGTGCGCCGGAGCGGGCCTCGCGCGCCGCGGGGCGGCAGCTCGACGCCGCAGGCCTCGCAGCGCCGCGGCTCGGGCGGGGTGGCCCCAGGGGCGCCGGCCGCCGCGCCGCGCGCCGTGGCGGCCACGGGCGCGCCCTGGGCGGCCACCGCGGGCCGCTCGACGGACGCGGATCGGGGCTCGACGGGGGCGGCCGGGACGGGTTCCGCCCGGGGGGGAGCCCCCGGCACCTTCGTAACCCGTGAAAATCTGTGCGAGGGGCAGCGCGCGCTGTTGGGGGCCCCCCCGATCGAGATGGAACCCTCCCCCCCCGGGGGGTGGGGGGGTGCCCCGGGGGTGGGGGGCGTGTGCGTCCGCGCGCGGGAGTCGGCGGGGTTCACGCGCCGCACCGCCGCTGGAGGTCCTCGACGTCGATGCCGCGCGCGCGCCCGATCTCGTCGAGGTCGGCGTCGGTCGTGCTCGCGAGCTTCTCGGCTTCGCTGAGCCAGACGCGCGCGGTCACGACGCGCCCAGTCTTTAGGTTGCCGGCAGCCTGATCGAGGTGCCGCCCGATCGTGTCGCGGTCCTTCGCGCTCGCCCGGCGCGGCTCCTGCTGCGCGCCCGCGTGCGATGCCGCGTCGGCGTCCTCGGCTCGTCGCGCGTCGAGCGCCGCGCGCTTCCACGCGAAGACGTCGGCCTCGAGGGCGGGCGGGGATCGCATGAGGTAGCCGAGGCACCACGGCAGGTCGCCGCCGACGGCCGCGAGCAGCTCGGCCGCCGCGTCGTCGCACGCGCTCCGCACACGGCCGGCCCTCGCGTGAAGGGCGGCGGCCAACGTCTCGACGGGGTCGGCCCCGTCCGGGTCCGGGCTCTGTGGGAGCGAGGGCGAAGCGGTGGTGGTGGTGGTTCCGGGCGAACCCGCGGGAGCCCCGCCATCGCCGGGCGCCGGCGACACCACCACCACCACTGCTCCTGCTCCTGCTCCTGCTCCTGCTCCTGCTCCTGACACGGGATGCGAAGCCTTAGGCTTGTCGGATGCGAAGCCGAAGCCTTCCGCGTTGCCAAGCGGAAGGCTTGCGGGATGCGAAGCGGAAGGCTTGTCGGATGCCTTCGGGGAAGCCTTGTCGGATGGCTTGCGGGAGGGCTTCGCGGGAGCCCTCGACGCTGGCTCGCCGGGGGTGGGCGGTCCACCGCGGTCCCCGCGGGGCCCGCTGCCGGGCGGCGCGTTCCCTTCGAACGCGTCGACCCACTCGGGGCCGAGCTCGGCGACGATCGATCGCACCCGGGCGACCACCTCGTCACGGACCGCGGACTCGGGGACCTCCGCCAGCGCCGCGGCCCAAGCCTTCACCACGTTCAGGGACTCGGGCCGGTTCGCCTCGAGCGCGTGGGGGAGGAACACGATCCGCGCGTTGCGATCCACGAGCGCGGCGCCGGCGGCCTCGAGCTCGCGAAGGATCCGGTCCGTGACGTCGGACGGCCACTCGACGACGTCGGCGAGCGCGCCGATGCCGCAGAGCGACAGGCCGGGGACCGACGTCGTGGTGGGGCCCGTCGCGAGGCAGAGCCACAACGCCCTACCGCTCGGCTGCATCGGGCCGAGTCGACGGAACCACGGATCGCTCCAGGTCCGGATGGCGACGCGGCGGTACCGAAGGGTGGGCGATCGACGCGGGGGGCTCATGCGCGGTCTCCGGCGAACGCGACGCCGAACGACTCCCACCGGCGCGAGCCGTCCCGCTCTACGTGGATCCAGCCCGCGCGGATCAGGACCTCGACGAGGAGCCCTGGACGCCCCGACCACCCGGCCCGCTGCTCCAGGACCGCGGAGTCCGCGAGGGCCGAGGGATCGCCGCGGCGAGCGTCGAGGTGCGCCGTGATCCGTGCGATGCACTCGGCCCCCGACATGGCGCCGCCGTCGGGGTCGGCGGGCCACACGTGCCCGGCTTCGCGAAGAAGTTGCTCGACGTGCAGACGTTGCGGACACGTCCACAGTCGCCGGTCGATGCTTGCAGTTCCCACGGTTGACGGGCTCCAGCTTGCGGTCAGTTCTGACGGGGCCGTACGTGCCAGCGCTTCGAGGTCCTCTGCCGGCTCCCAGCCGCGGCGCTTCGCGTACTCGGTCGCGTAGCAGGCCACGTGCGCAGCCGTCGCGGGGTGCGAGGTCGACGGCCGCAGCCGACCATCGCGAAGGTCGCGTGCGAGCGCGGCGCACTCGGCGTAGCGGACGAGGCGTCCGCGGCCGACGAGCGCCTCGAGGGAGAGGTCGTTGTCGGTTTGGCTCACGCCCCGCTCCCTCCGCATGTCATGGCCACGACGTCGGGAGCGGGCTCCCACCCGCGGCCCCGCGCACCGATCACGGCGTACTCAGCGGCGTCCGCGGCCGAGCGGAACGGGCGCGGCGGCCGGCACAGCGTGCCGTCGCGAAGGCCTCGCGCGATCGCGACGCCCTCGGCGTACATCTCCAGCGACACGCGCCGCAGGATCTGCTCGAAGGTGCGGGGCTCGTCGTCGGTCACGAGGTCGCACCTCGCGCGTCGTCGATGGCGCGGGCCGCGCGATCGCGCAGCGGCGTCGGCGCCGCCGGCGGCTCGATCGCGCCGGCCTCGAGCTCGAAGCGGACGCGGGCCCGCAGCGCGCGGCCACGCGACGCGACGTCGGGGACCTCGGCGAGATCGGCCACGACGTCGTCGAGTGTCCGGATCCCGTCGACCAGCCCGAGGTCCTTGGCCTTCGCCGCGATCCAGACCTCGCCCGTCGCGGCGACCTCGAGCTGCTTGGGCGTCAGGCGGCGACCACTGGCGACCGCCTTCATGAAGTGCCGGTTCAGGTCCGCGACCAGGACGCGCTCGGCCGCGAGGAACTCGTCCGTGATCTCGGTCCCCGGCTGGCCGGCGCCCTTGAGCGGGCCGGTCGAGAGGACGTGCACCTTGATCCCGGCCGCGTCGTACGCGTTGCTCTCGTCCCAGAGCACCTGGAACGTGCCGAGGCTGCCGACGATCGCCGTCGGGTTCGCCCAGATCTTCGCGGCCTGGCTCGCGACCCAGTACGCCGCGCTCGCGCCGATGTCCTCGATGAAGCACTCGACGGGCTTCCGCTTCGCCGCCGCCGCGACGTCGGCCGCGAGGTCGTTCACGCCGTCGACGAACCCGCCGGGAGAGGAGACGTGCAGCAGGACGGCGCGCACGTCGTCGCGAGCGACCGCGGCGCGGATCTGCGTCCGGACGGTGGCCGTCGCGCAGAACCCGCCCCAGCTGATCGGGTCCTTCACCATCAACCCGTGGATCCCGATGACGGCGACGCCGTCGCCGTCGACGCGAAGCGACGTGCGCTCGAGGCCCGTGCCGGCGTACCCGCCCGCCGCGCGCGCGGCCTCGAGGAGCTGTCGGCCGCGGTTCGGCTCGACGCAGAGAGGACCGCTCGGGAAGTTGCGGGCGTTCGAGATGGGAGTGGGGGACATGGCGACTCCGGTTCAGGCGACGGGGTGGGGACGATCGGCCGGCGTCACGCGGCGCCGCCGATCACGTGGCGGTCGACGAGCGCGCGGAGGTCCTCGGGCCGGAACCTCAACGCGCGACCGAGCCTCGCGTACGGGATGTCGCCGGCGGCCGCCGCGCGCCGCAACCAGCGCGCGGACATGCCGATCAGCCTCGCGGCGTCCTCGAGGTCGACCGCGAGCGGCGTCGTGGCCACGGGCGCGAGCCCGGCCGCGCTCACGCGCTCGGGCTCGACGACGTCGGCGCGCAGTCGCCGGCGAGGGGCGGGGGCGTGGCTCACGACGTCGGCCCTCCGCACGCGTGCGCCATTGCGAACGTCCAGGACCGGCAGGCCGGGCAGTTCGGCACGCGGAGGAACTTGACGTGCCACCGCCGCGCGTCGGCGAGCGCTGCGGCGCGGGAAGCCGCCGACCACGGCCGCCCAGCGTGCGCGTTCTCGTCGGCCGCGAGCGCCGGCCTCGGGGCGCGGCCGCGCGCAGTCGGAGTGGAGACGAGCCGGGCGGCGGTCACGCGCGCACCCCGCCCGGGCGAGGCAGCAGCTGCAGGACCGGCGCGGGCGCGAGCGCCGGGCGCAGGATCCGCTCGACGTCGGCCAGATCGATCAGGTAGCGGCCGGTCGGCGTCCGGACCGCCGGCAGGATCCCCCGCTGGATCCACGCGACGACCGCCTGTCGGCCGCAGCCGATGAGCTCGCCGACGTCGGAGGGGCTGAGTCGGGTTGTTGCGTTGAGCACGCGCCCGATCTAGCGCGTGCGTTGAGCCGAAAGGGCGGAAGAACCCGCGGTGTGGGGTTTGTGGGGTTTGTGGGGTTCCGCTCTACGCCACGCGAGTCCCCGCACGGGACTCCGCGGCTGGCATCCCCGCGGCCGCCGCGCCGGCGCCGAGAGCGTCGAGGGCCTCGGCGAGGATCATTCGACGCTTGCCGACCCGAACGACGAACGCGGCGAGCACGCGGAAGTCCGGGTGCGCCTGCCGCTGCAGTCCCTGGGCGAGCGCCTTGACCGCCTTGTCGCGGCTCGCGGCGTTGTCGAGTCGATACCGGCGGGTGAGCGCGCCGGAACTCCGCAGCCGATCGTAGACGCGGTGGATGAAGTCCGAGAGCCGGATCGGCGTCGGGGGCCTCGCCGGCACGTCAGGCGTGCGCAGCGGCGCCGTCGCCCCGGAGCGCAGCGCGTGGAGCTCGACGCGGTCGGGGAAGTCTAGCAGCGCGGCCTCGAGCTCCGTCCGCAGCGCCACGAGCGCCGACCGCAGCTCGTCGAACTGCAGGAAGTCGAACGGTTGCACCTCGACGTGCACGAGGCTGACGCGCGGCCCGATCGCCCCGTTGCGCGCCTGGAGGTTGCGGACCGCGCGGCTGAGCGCGACGACGAGGCGCTCGACGGCGCCGGCGCGCTCGGGGTCGACGACGCGCAGCGCGTCGATCGTCGGCGCGCAGCACTCGAGGACCGCGGCGCGGGCGCCCTCGAGGGCCGCGGGCTCGCGCGGCAGGTCGTGCTCGTCGAGCTCGAGGACGACGTCGTCGAGGATCGCCGTCGCGCGGCTGGCCGCGCGGATCGCCGGCGCGAACGCGTCGAGGGGGGCGGGCGACGTGGCAGCCTTCGTCGCGGCGGTGGGGGGCGTGCTAGCGTTTCGGGACGTCCTGGGGTTCATGTGACGCTGGCCTCGGGGCAGCGGCGCCCGGCCTTCGCTCGGCCGGGCGTCGCACTAGCCTGGGTGGCGGTCTCACCCGCCCCCTGCCGTAACAAGCCGCCCCGGGGAAAGCGTGAGAATTCGCGTCGGGGTCCGCGGGTTTCCAGTTGGGTCGTGCGGGAGGCTGTCACCGGCTGAATCGCTTAGGCACGGAAGTCAAGTCATCTGTGACATGGCCGACTCCGCTTCCCTGGGTGTCTACCGGCTCAGGTCGCGCGTCCCTCGTCGGAGCACCGCTTCCAGTTGGTCCAGCGCGAACGCGTGAGCGCCCTCGAGGTTGTCTGCCAGTCGAACTCGACGCGGGTGCTGGCCGGCGCCGTTGTTCGGCGACCGCGTAGCGTGTTCCATCGAATCGAGGTATGACTGCGCTGTCCCCACGACGCGACGAGAGAACGGCAAACTGATCAACTTCGCGTAGCGGTCCAGAGTCTCGCCGTCTGAATCTAGTGTGATTACGTCGATCTGGCGAAGCGATCGATTGGATCTTAGTGCGGCCTTCAGGAGATATCGAACATACGCGTCGCCCGCGGGCAGCGAGTAGCCAATGAACCGGACTTCGCTTGCGTTCAGGAGCAATTGGAAAGCCAGTCTCCACTCTGACTGAATCTCCGTCTTGATCGTCTTGTTCCACGTCATTGGAACGATGCTCCACGGTTCGCTGGCGCAGCCGTGCAGTTTGGCGAGCGACGGCCGATTCGGATCGATGCCCTGACGTCCGAGGCTGCGGGCGAACGAGGGGACGACGTTGTTCGCGTGCCGACGGAGTATCTCCGTTGCGGTCTCGAGCACGCAATCGTAGTTCAACGTGACGATTCCGTAGCTCGTCTGCGCTAGTCCGAACGCGTCGTACTCGACAACCTCATTGGCGGACATTGACGATCGCGCGCCGAAGATTCCCTCGAGGAAGCCGACATAGCGGGCCCAGCCGCTGTCCGCGTACATCTGTGTAATGGGTTGGTCGGGATCGGATCGTCGTTGGGGAAGGGGTGGTGTCCTCAGTTGGACGACGTCGGCGATGAACCGGCGGACGTCTTGCGAGACTTCCGTCTCGCGCAACGCATCCTCCATTTCCATCGTCGACAGTACCTCCTCAATGTTCAGGTGATTAGCATGAAGATGATTCTGAATCGGTGCAAGTGAGTCCAGTCGATCGAACACCGTCGAGAAGTGTGGCAGCACCGCCGGGTTCTCTCGATACAGGTCCCGCGCGGTCCTGATGAAGTCATGAACGAGCGGGAGCCCGAGCGGCCTCGAGAACCCCGCGCCGAGTACATACACGACCAGCGGCTTCGCCATCGAATCTCGTCTCCCCTCGCCAGGTCGAAGCGCGGGCCCCAGCGGGACGAGGACCGCCGACCGCCGGGGATCAGCCGGGGGCGGGGCCCGCAGCGAAGAGGATGCCGCAAGGGGGGGACGCGTCCGCCCCGGCGACCAGCCAGCGGCCGGTCTGCCACGAGACGTTCCACCGGTCCCCGGCTACCTCTCGGGCGCGATGCCGAGCACTTCGCCCTTGGAGATCCGTGTCCCGCTCACGGCCGTCGAGCACGCCGTGCTCCGCGACGAGCTCGACGTCGTGCCCGAGGTCGTGCGCCGGATGCGCGAGATGATGGACGATCGCTTCGTCCCCGCCCTGCACGCCCCGCGGATCGACGCCGACCCCAACGCGCCCCTCGTGATCTCGCGCACCGCCCTCGCCGTCACCGTGGCGGTCCTCCTCGAGGCGGACGCCGAGTGGGCCGCTCGGGTGCGAGGCCTCGTGGCCGGCGTGACCGAGGCCATCGACCGAGCGGCCGTCGCGGCGGCGGTCTTCGCTCCCCCCGGCGGGGCGGAGGGGAGACGAGATCCAGAAGTCCTCCCGCTCATCGACCGCACCCGCGAGCTGGCATAGGGGGCGAGTTGGGGCCGGCGCGCCGAGCGGTCCGTGACACGCCGGTGACGATCTGGCCGGACAATGTGTTCCCTCCGCCTTCCGGCGGTCGGTCGGCGGAGCCATGTACGAGACCGGCAATGGGGCCGGTGAGAGGAGATTGCCAAGTGCGTACTTCCTTCCGGAGATTGAGGACGTCTCGTGTGGCTGCCGCTGCGCTCATCGTGGGCGTGCTTGCGTTCAGCCGCGACGCGTGGGCAAGTCAGTCGCTAGGTGGGCAAGTTGAGGGGACGGGGGCGGACAACCAGCCGATGAGTGCGGGATACACTGCGACTGACAACAACCAGGATGGTGTCCCTGAGAGCATCGCGGTCACGAATGGACAAGTCGAGAGCCCGTACCTGTCCGGGAACTTCGTCGCCGCCCTGAACCTCAATGCCGGGGAGATCGAGACCCGTGTTCGGGTCGCGGGGCGAATGATGACCGTCGTCATCTACTGCGGCACCGCCGGGGCGGACACCCTCGACGCCAGGACCTACACGCACCCGGTCATCTTCTTCGGCGGGCAGGGGAACGACAAGTTCCGTGGCGGCATGGACGGTGACAGTGCCTTCATGGGCGATGGGAACGACGAGATGGAGGGAAACGGTGGCGATGATGAAGCGTGGGGTGGCGACGGTAGTGACAAGTTGGGAACTGAGACCATGTGGGGTAGCGATGACGCAGGCAACGACTCGTACACCGGCGGCACGGGGAACGACACGCTTGGTGGAGGCACTGGAAACGACAATCTGAGTGATGGCGGTGAGACGCAGGCCGACACCGACGTGCTAAAGGGAGGCGCTGACGCGGACACGATCGACGCCGATGACGCCGACGCGAACGACACGATCGACTGCGGAAGCGGCGACGCTGCGGCGGACACAGTTGTCTGCGACCAGGAGAGCGTCAACAACGCGAACAGCGGCGGCGTGAACGACTCTGTCACCAAGAACTAGGATGCGCAGCATGCACCGGCGGCAGCTCCTCCTGCCCTCCCTTGCGGTTGTCCTCGTCGGCGTCGTGCTGGCGAGGCGAGTCGCATTGGAGGATCGAACCGGGCTGCCGCCGGTCGCCTCGCAGGGGGAAGGCGTTGGGGAGGGAGCGCCGCCGCCGTTGTGCGCGAGGCCGCTGCCGGTGGAGTCCGGCAGCGCGGAAGCGCCATCCGGTCGAGACGATCCTGCGCACCACCAACCCGGAGGACGACTCAAGGTCCTGGTGATGATCGCCGGAACCCAGCAGTCGGTTCCGGGAGCACGAGTTCAGGTCGGCATCGGCGACAGCGCCAGCGCCTACTGGACCGACAGGGCCGGGACGGCGTCGATTCCAGCGGATGCGATCCACGTCCGAGTTTGGGCCATGGGTTTCGACGAGACCGAGGTCGACACTCGGAAGGGCGGCTCTCCAGTGGTCGTCCACCTACAGCCATTGAACGGGGTTCAGCGAATTCGAGGGCTGGTTGCTGACAGCCGACGGAGTGGACTCCAAGGCGCGCTGGTTTGCTCGTCGGACGGCTACCGTGCTGTCTGCGACGAAACAGGGCTTTTCGTCCTCAGTCGGCCGCGTGGCGAGGGCGGGTCATCCGAGGATCTCACCTTGTTCGCCTGGGCTCCTGACCACGCGGTGAGAGCAGTCCCGATCCGTGATGTTGACACCGACGAACTTCTGCTCCTGCTCGAGCCCGCGTCGGAGCCGACGTGCAGATGCACCATTCGCGCCGAGACGCCCGGCGGCCGACCCGCGGCGCTCGCTGAGTTCCACTGGTTCGCAGAGGATGCCAGGACCAGCGCGTCACTCCGGTCGAGTTCCGCCGACGAGGTGTTGTCGTTCTGGACAAACTGGCACGGGACCCCGCTCGACCGTGGGTACACCGACCAGAACGGTCGACTCACGCTCCCGCCGCTGCCATTCGGCACGTACCGAGTGCAGTTGCGCTCATCTCCGGTCGCTGCGAGCGATGCGCTCGATCTCTCCGCGCCCTCGGTGGAGAAGACCATTGTTCTCCGCCGAGGGCGAAGGGTCCTTGGAACCACTGCCGCTACTCCTATCGACGGAGCGATCGTCGAACTGCGAGTCAGAGGCAAGGGCGAGCGTGTATGGATGTCAACCTCCACTTCAGTGGCCGGGTCTGCCGCCTTCGCGATCGATGGGCTGATCTGGGACGAGGATCTGCTCTTGGAGGTCACGCTGCCGGGGGGACTTAGCATGCGACCGATCTCGATTCCCGCGTCAAGGGACGATGAGGTCAACGTCGGGTCGATTCAGATCCCCGCGCTTCGAACGGTTCGGGGTACTGTCAGGTTCCGGGATGGCCGTACGGTCGGATCCGCCACAATCCGCGTGCGGCAGGAGTCGGTTACTCCACCTCGCGTCGAGATCGTCAGGGGGACGTTCGTGATCCCTGGCGTCGGACCAAACCCAACCGGCGTCGAGATCGTCGTTGCTGGGACTGGCGGCGGGACGTACTTCCTGAGCGCGAGGGACGCTGACCTAGTTGCGGAGAGTTGGGACCTCGTACTTACTCCGCCTGAGTTGCCCGACGACGGTCCGCGTTGACCAACCGCTGCCGCGTGTGTGCGTCGTCGCGCAGGTGACGAGACGCGGGCCGAAGCGCCGGCCGGCATGTGACCGGGAGAAGCGGGATGGGCCGGGAGGCTCGCGGCAGGGTGTCGAATGCCCAGGTAGCGTTTGGCAAGTCTGGGGGGCGCCGCAGCGCAGTCGATCCAGTGACGGCTGCTCGGTAACTCGGCAGTGGAGCAGTGGTGGAGCCGTGAGCCGGAACGAGCAACACCCCGGCGGCGGCTGCGAGCACCTCGCGGGCGGGGTCGTCCGGGGGGAGGGCCGCGGCGCGAGCGGCGAGCTCGGCCGCCAGGACGACGCGGTCGCCGGGGGCGTCAGAAGGCAAGCGGAAGGCAAGCAGCGACGCCGGATCGACGTAAGTCGTTGATCCATCGGGGCCCGGAACCGCCAACGCTAAGCCTTCGGATCTGGGGGTTGGGGGTTCAAATCCCTCAGGCCGCGCCACCGCGAAATCGTCCGCGGACGCCGGCGCGCACCGCGTCGAGCGAAGGGTGGAAACCGCGTCGGAAGGGGCCCTGGAAGCGTACGGAAGCGGTCTCTTGGGGGATTCGGCGGCGCGCGCGATTTTTGACCGGAGGAGCCCGCGGAGGGGTATACTCCCAGGGAGTTGAGATCGATTCTCAAAATCACCCCATGAACTCCGCCTTCGCTCCCGACCTGAAGTTCGTCCGCCTGGCCGACCTCCCGCGGCGTGCGCGGGGCGTGGTCGTCGGGCACCAGACCGACGGCGCGACCGCCGAGCGGCTGTCGGCGCTCGGCCTGGGCGTCGGCGCGTCGTTCACCATCGTCGCGTCGGGCGCGCGTCCGACGGTGCAGGTGGGGGAGTCGCGGATCGGCCTCGGGCCGGAGCTCGCCGGCGCGGTGCAGGCGCTCGCGCGGTGACGGGCCCGTCCGCCGACGCGAAGAGCGGCGCGCCGGCGCCGGCCCCGGACCCCGCGGCGCGCACGCTCGCGGACCTCGCCGTCGGCGAGAAGGCGCGCGTCGCGCGGCTCGAGGGCGCGGGCGTCGCCGTGCAGCGGCTCGCCGAGATGGGCCTCACGCCGGGCGCGATGGTCACGGTCGTGCGGTTCGCGCCGCTGGGCGACCCCGTCGAGGTGAAGGTGCGCGGGTACGCGCTGTCGCTGCGGAAGGTGGACGCGCGCTGCGTGCGCGTCGCGGACCCGGAGGCGCCGGGCGCCGGCGGTCGCGCGCCGTGACCGACGCCGCGGGCGCCACGACGTCGGCCGTCGCGACGAAGACCGTCGCGCTCGTCGGCAACCCCAACACCGGCAAGACGACGCTGTTCAACGCGTTGACGGGGCACCGCGCGAAGGTCGCGAACTACCCGGGCGTCACCGTCGAGAAGCGGTCGGGCCCGCTCCGCCAGCTGCCCGGCGTCGAGGTGCTCGACCTGCCGGGCACGTACAGCCTCGCGGCGCGTTCGCCCGACGAGCTGGTCGCCGTGGACGTCCTCCTCGGCCGTCGCGACGACACCCCGCGGCCCGACGCCGTGGTCGTCGTCGCCGACGCGAGCAACCTCGAGCGCAACCTCTACCTCGCGACGCAGGTGCTCGAGGCGGGCCTGCCCGTCGTCGTGGCGCTCACGATGACCGACGTCGCGCGGGCGCGTGGGCACGCGATCGACCTCGAGCGGCTGGCGAAGGGCCTCGGCGTCCCCGTGGTGCCGCTCGTGGCGCACAAGGGCGAGGGGCTGCCGGCGCTCGTGGGCGCGGTCGCGAAGGCGCTCGCCGACGGCACGCCGGCGCGCCGGATCGTCGCGTTCCCCGCGGCCCTCGAGCTCGAGGTGGAGGCGCTCGACGCCGCGCTCGCCGGCTCGCCCGTGGGCCGCGTGCCCGCCGCCGAGCGCCGGCGCATCCTGCTCGACGTCGGCGGCGCGGCGGAGCAGCGCGCGGCCGAGCGGGGCGGGCCCGCGGTCGCGGCGGCGGTGACCGCCGCGCGCGCGCGCCTCGCCGCCGAGGGCGTCGAGGTCGGCGGGCTCGAGGCGCCGCTGCGCTACGCCGCGCTCGGCCCGGTCGTGGCCGCCGCCGTCGTCGTGCCCGACGACCCGCCGCCGACGTTCAGCGACCGGCTCGACGCGGTCCTCACGCACCGCGTGGCCGGGACGCTCGTCTTCGCCGGCCTGATGACGCTCGTCTTCCTGTCGATCTTCGCGTGGTCGGCGCCCGCCATGGACGCGCTCGAGGGCCTCTTCTCGTCGCTCGGCGGGTGGGTCGCGGGCTCCGGCGTCCTCGGCGGCGGGGCGTTCGAGAGCCTCGTCGTGGACGGCGTGATCGGTGGCGTCGGCGGGATCCTCGTGTTCCTGCCCCAGATCCTCGTGCTGTCGCTGTTCCTCGCGATCCTCGAGGACTGCGGCTACATGGCGCGCGCCGCGTTCCTCATGGACCGGCTGCTGCGGTGGTGCGGCCTGTCGGGCAAGTCGTTCATCCCGATGCTGTCGTCGTTCGCGTGCGCGGTGCCGGGCATCATGGCCACGCGCACCATCGAGCACCGCCGCGACCGCATCGCGACGATCCTCGTCGCGCCGCTCATGTCGTGCAGCGCGCGCCTCCCGGTGTACGCGCTCGTCGTCGGCGCGTTCCTGCCCGGCGCCACGCTCGGGCAGCGCGCGCTCGTGTTCGCGGCGGCGTACTTCCTCGGGATCGTCGTCGCCGTCCCGGTGGCGTTCCTCCTCAAGAAGACGCTCCTGCGCGGCGAGACCCCGCCGTTCCTGATGGAGCTGCCGCCCTACAAGCGGCCGCTCGCCCGCAGCGTGCTCCAGCGCGTCCTCGAGCAGGGCCGCGCGTTCGTGACGCGGGCCGGCACCCTGATCCTCGCGACCAGCATCGTCATCTGGGCGCTCACGTGGTTCCCGCGCGACCCCGCCATCGCCGCGGAGCAGGACCGCGCGGTCGCCGCCGCGCAGTCCACCGTGGAGGCGGCGAAGGCCGCCGGCCGGACCGGCGCCGACCTCGAGGCGGTCGAGCAGGCCGCGAGCGAGGCGCAGGCGGCGGCGGAGCGGCACGCCAAGGGCCGCTACATGCGCGAGAGCCTCCTCGGTCGCGCGGGCCGCGTCGTCGAGCCGGTCTTCGCGCCCATCGGCTGGGACTGGAAGGTCTCGGTGGCGGTGCTCGCGTCGTTCCCCGCGCGCGAGGTCGTCGTCGGCGTCCTCGGCGTGCTCTACGACCTCGAGGGCGAGGACGAGGAGTCGGACGCCCTGCGCAGCCAGATCCAGGCCGCCACCTGGGACCACGGGCCCCGCGAGGGCCAGAAGGTGTTCGACCTCGGCGCGGCCCTCGCGCTCCTCGTCTTCTTCGCGCTCTGCCTCCAGTGCGTCTCGACCCTCGCCGTCATGCGCAAGGAGACCGGCGGCTGGCGCTGGCCGGCGTTCGCGTTCGTCTACATGTCGGTCCTCGCCTACGTCGGGGCCCTCGTCACGGCCATCGTGACCCGCGGGATCGTCGGATGAGCCCGCTCGCCCTCGCGCTCGACACGTGGGGCGTGCTCGGCGCCGTCCTCGTCGCGGGCGCCTACCTCGTCCTCCGCATGGCCCGCTTCGCCCGGCCCCGCGACGGTGGCGGCTGCGCGTGCCCGTCCGCCTCCGCGTGCGGCGGCAAGGGCCCGTCGGTCGCCGACCTGCGCGCCGCCGCGGCCCGGGGGGCCGCCCGCGTGAACCGGGGGAGCACCTCCGTCGCTCGCTAGGATGGCCGGGTCGCCCCCGGCGCCCTTCCCGCGACCCCGGAGCCTCCCGATGCGCATCCGTCCCGCGTTCGCCCTCACCGCCCTGGCCCTCGTCGTGACCGCCGGGGCCCGCCCCGCCGTCGCCGCCGACGCGCCCGCCGCCGGCTACGGCTACGCCGACGCCCTCGGCAAGGACCTCGACCAGCAGGTCGGCGACGCGCTCGGCCGCGCCAAGAAGTACCTGCTCGCCTCCCGCGACGCCGCCACCGGCGCGTGGGACCCCTCCGGGCAGGTGCCCGCCGGCTTCACCTCGCTCGCGGGCCTCGCCGTCCTCGGCGCCACGCCCCGCGAGGCCGTGGCCGACGACGCCGTGATCGCCGCCGCCCTGAAGTTCGTCGCGGGCAAGCAGGGCGCCAACGGCGCGATCTTCTCGAACCCGCGGTACGTCAACTACGAGACGGCCATCGCGATCTCGTTCTTCGCCGCCGCGCGCGCGAAGGCCTACCTCGACGTGCAGGCCAAGGCCCGCGACTACGTGCTCGCGAGCCAGATCCAGGGCAAGGAGGACGACCCCTCCTACGGCGGCTTCCCGTACGAGAGCAAGAGCGACCCGGGCGCGCCGGCCGACCTCTCCAACGCGCAGTTCGCGGTCGACGCGGCGGCCGCCGCGGGCGTCGACGACAAGGGCTTCTGGGCCCGCGTGACGTCCTACCTCGGTCGCGTGCAGAACCGCTCCGAGACGAACACGGCCGTCGTGAAGCTCAAGGAGGGCGACAAGGAGTACGAGGTCGTCGCCGGCAACGACGGCGGCGCCGGCTACGCGCCCGGCCGCAGCAAGGCGGGCTACGTCGACCGCGCCGACGGCAAGCGCGAGCCGCGCTCGTACGGCAGCATGACGTACGCGCTCCTCAAGTGCCTGCTGTTCGCCGGCGTGAAGGCCGACGACGCCCGCGTGCAGGCCGCCGTCGCGTGGCTGTCGAAGAGCTTCACCGTCGACCGCAACCCGGGCTTCGAGGCCGCCAAGGACCCCGAGAAGGCCGGCCAGCAGGGGTACTACTACTACCTGCTCACCATGGCGCGCGCGCTGTCGGCCTACGAGAAGTCCACGGGCAAGCCGCTCGTCGTGACCGACGCCGAGGGCCGGACGCACGAGTGGCGCAAGGCCGTCGCGGCGAAGCTCGTGAGCCTGCAGCGCGAGGACGGCTCGTGGCAGAACACGTCGGAGCGCTGGGAGGAGGCCATGCCCCTCGTCGCGACGTCGTACGCCGCCCAGACCCTCGCCGTCTGCCAGGGTCGCCTGTAGGCGGACCCGCTCCCCGGGACGCGAGGCCCGGCCCATGACGAGCCTCGCGCTCTCCTTCGACCTCGGGGACCCGGCCGGACGCTACCGCGCCGTCGCCGCCGTGGTCCTCGCGGGCGTCGGCGCGGCCGCGTTCGCGCGCGGCCGCGTCGCGAC
>JAEUHO010000429.1 GCA_016795345.1 Planctomycetia bacterium
CGCGCCGCCCCCCCCGCCGCCCCCCCCCCCCCCCCCCCCCCCCCCCCCCCCCCCCCCCCCCCCCCCCACGCCCGCGCGACGTTGGATCCGTACGGGGGCCCCCGTATCCTACGGGGCTCGTAGACTGCCCGCGCGAGGCCCCCGCGAGACCCCATGTCGTACACGATCGTCGAGACCTGCATCGGCTGCACCGCGTGCGTCAAGGCGTGCCCCGTGGACGCCATCACGGGCAAGCGCAACGAGCTGCACACGATCCACGACGACATCTGCGTGGACTGCGGGCTCTGCGGGTACGTCTGCCCGGTCGAGGCGATCCTCGACTACGAGGGCAACGTCGCGACGCGGTTCAAGAAGCGCGTGGACGCCGACCGGATCGCCGTCGTGAACCCCGAGCGGTGCACGGCGTGCGACTTCTGCATCGACATCTGCCCCTACGACGCGATCTCGTACGTGAAGGTCGACGGCGGCTTCTTCAACGTCGCCAGCGTCGACCCGGACGCCTGCAAGGGCTGCGACAAGCTGTGCGTCTCGGTGTGCATCAAGGAAGCGATCCAGCTCCACCCGCGCGCCGAGGGCCTCGCGAAGGCCGTCCGCCCGGCGAACGCCGCCGCGAGCTGACACCGCCGCGATCGGACGCCGCCGCGAGCGGACGTGCGCCCGGGGGGCACCTCCCACCGCCGCGACCGATCCGCCAATCCGTGCCGGTCGTTGATCGGCGGACCGCGCGCGGTCAGCGCGGGCGGGCGAGGCGCGTCCCCAGGAGGAACGCGGCCGCGCCGATCGCCAGCATCGCCAGTTCGCGGCCCACGGCGCCGCGGTCGTCCGACGACAGCCCGTAGAGGAGGGCGGCGGGCAGCAGGATCAGCCCGAACAGCTGGAGGGCGCGGCCGAGGGAGTACACGCCCGGATCCTACGGTCCCGGCCGCCGATAGACTCGTCCGGATGCGACGCCCCGTCCCGTCCGCGCCGGTCGTCCTCCGCGCCCTCCTCGTCCTGACCCTCGTCGCCGGCATCGCCGGCCCGCGGTCCGCGGTGGCGGACGACCCGCAGCGCCCGCGCTACCTCGTGCAGCGGTTCGAGCGCGGCCCGGCCCTCGTGGACGTGCCGACGACCTGGCAGCAGGAGTTCGGCGCGAGCCTCGTGACGGACGGCGGCGGCCCCGCCGCCTCGCGGGGCATCGTCGGCATCCGACGCACCGATCGCGGGCACGAGTGCCTGATCGGGCCGGCGGGCGGGCTCGTCGTCTGGAGCATCGGCGGGCCCGCGGACCCGTTGCCGCTCGTCACGACGCTCGAGTGGCCGGCCGCCGCGAACGAGTCGGCGGCCGTCGAGCGCTTCACGTTCGACGCCGACCGCGTGTTCGGCGCCGTCGCCTCCGCGGACCCGGCGGTGTACGACGTCGCCGCCCCGACGTGGTTCCTCGCCGCGGTGGTGCCGGGGAAGGAGTCGAAGGCCGAGGTCGCCGTCCCCGCCGCGCAGCCCGACGGCACGGTCTTCCTGCACGTCCACGGGTTCCGCACGCACACCGGCCCGATCCGCCTGGGCGCCCGCTGGGGCGACCTCGACCTCGGCACGGCGGTCGCCCTCGCGGGCGCCGGGCCCGTGCACCTGACGTTCTCCGTGCGCGCCGACCAGGCCCCCACCGAGCGCTCGACGCTCTTCTTCGAGGATCGCTCGACGATCGATCGCCCCACCGACCCGTACGACACCAGCGAGGACGTCGGCACGTTCTGGATCGACCGCCTCGAGTTCGACGTCCCGACCGGGCCGCGCGACGGGCTCCGCCTCCCGGCCGGCGACGGGGTGTACCTGCCCGTGCCGGTCGTCGCCGCCGGGTCGGCGCCCGCCGTCGAGTGGTCGCCCGGCCCGCCCCCGGACCCGCGAAAACACTGGCTCGCGATCGCGACGCCGCCGCTCGTCGAGGGCGCGCGCCGGCTCGCCGCGCACCGCGCGTCGCAGGGCTTCGCGTCGGCGGTCGTGTCCACGGCCGACCTCGCGCCGCCGGGCGACGGATCCGGCCTGATCGCGGCGATCCGCCGCCTCGCGCTCGCGGGCCCGCGCTACGTCGTGCTCGTCGGCGACGCCGACCGCGACCGCGCGACGGCCGACACGATCCCCACGCGCTACGCCCGCACCGTCTACAACGGCGCCACCGCGACGGACCGGCCCTACGTCACCGACGACGGCGGCACCGTCCGCGCCTCGATCGGCCGCCTCCCGTTCACCGACCCCGCGGCCCTCGACGCCTACGTCGACCGCGTGATCCGCGCCGAGACGACGCCCCCCGTCGACGCCACGCGCCGCGCCGTGCGCTTCGTGACGAGCGAGGGCCGCTTCGGCGCGCAGATCGACGCGCTCCTCGAGAACCTCTTCAAGGAAATCGTCGCGACCCACATCCCCGCCGCCTACGACGTCTCCGTCACGTTCGCGCGCGCGCAGAGCGACTACGGCTGGCCCGCCGCGCAGTTCAACGACAAGGTCCTCGACGACCTCAACGCGGGCTCGCTCTTCTTCACGTACGTCGGCCACGGCTGGTGGAACGGCTTCGACGACCTCCGCGTGGACGGCAAGCGCTACCCGATCCTCAAGAACCAGCACGTGGACCGCGTCGCGATCCGCGGCACGCCGCCCGCCATGTTCGTCATCGCGTGCACCACCGCCCTCTTCGACGACCCGGAGGTCCGCGGCGTCGGCGAGCGCCTCCTCGACCGTCCCCTCGGCCCGCTCGCGTACAGCGGCGCCACCCGCGTCTGCCACCCCGCGTGGAACTCCATCGTGGGCCGCGAGCTGGCCCGCGAGATGTTCCTCGGCGACGGCCGGCGCCTCGGCGACATGATCGAGGCCGCCGTCACGGCGGGCCTCGGGCCCATCCCCGAGAAGGACGTGATGCGCCGCGTCATCGAGTTCGGCGCCGCGACCATGCTGAAGGGCGCCAAGGTCGACGTCGCCCGCCTGAAGCCCGAGGGCGCGGCGATGTACGTCCTCCTCGGCGACCCCGCCCTCGCGCTCCCGATCCCCGTCCCCGACCTCGGGGTCACGGCGACGCGCGTCGCCGAGGGCGTCGAGATCGCGGTCACCGGCCCGCTCCCCGACGGCACCGACGTCACGCTCGCCGTCGAGGTCCCGCGCACGGTCCCGCTCCCGTTCGAGCGCGACCCCGCGTGGGGCCCCGAGGAGACGATGCGCCGCCGCCACGACCGCGCGAACGAGAAGACCGTCGCCGAGGTCGTGGTGAAGGCGAAGGACGGCAAGGTCCGCGCGGTGCTGCCCGTGGCCGCGAAACGCCTCGGCGAGCGCCTCCTCCCCACCGCGACCGCGACGGTGGGCACCGTCGTCCACGTCGGGGAGGCGAAGCTCGAGGTCGCGAGGTGACGGGCCGCGCGCGGCCGGCGCCGGCACGGGACGACGACCCCCT
>JAEUHO010000519.1 GCA_016795345.1 Planctomycetia bacterium
CGCTCGCCGCCGCGCCCTCGACGCTGCGGAGCGTGCCGGCCGCGTCCACGCCCAGCCGGAGCGTGACGACCCCGGTCCAGCGGTGCACGCGCGCCTCCGTCGGGTAGACGGGGGGTTGGTTGCTCGCGTCGGGACGCGCCCCCTCGACGGCGGACGCCCCCGCGGACGCGACGGACGGCGGGCGCGCGCTCACGGGTCGGGGCGGCGCCGGCACGGCGACGGCGACGGGCGGCACGGCGGTCCGGGGGGCCACGTCCGCCGCGGGGCGGCGGACGGGCGTCGTGGCGGACCGAGGGCCGAGCGTCTCGAAGGTCGTGGCGCGCTCCTCCGGCTCGGCGTCCGCGGGCTCGGGCGGCGGGGCGTCGGGCTCCGGCGGCGGGGCGTCCGCCGGGACGGCCTCGAGCGGCGGGAGCTCGGGGAGGGCCGGGTCGTCCGGCGGCGGCTCGCGCTCGATCTCCCCCGCGGGTGCGTCGTCCGCCGCCGCCGAGGCGACCGAGACCGTGAACACGACCTCCGCCGGCGCGTCGGTCCGCGCCGCGCCTCGCGCGAGGCCCACGAACAACGCGGCATGGAGCGCGAGGCTGCACGCCAACGGACCTCGGGCCCGGCGGCGGGCCGGGCTCGCGGTTCGGCGGGGTCGGGCGGTCAGAACTCCCATCCGATGGAGACGTCCAGGAAGTACTCGCGCGGCACGCCGGGGACGTAGAGCGTCGCGTTGTGCTGCAGGTAGTAGTCGTTGTCGAAGAGGTTCTTGCACGCGACGGCGGCGTCGAGCTCGAGGGTGCCGCGGCCGACGCAGAACGTCCGCCGGAAGCCGACGCGGGCGTTCCAGAGCGTGTAGGCCGGCGTCTGGTCGTCGTTGGTGGGGACGGCCCAGGCGACGCCCCGGTACGTCGCGTCCATCACGCCGTAGAGGCCGCAGGGGTGCTCGTAGCGGATGCCACCGGCGCCGATCCAGTCGGGGACGTGCTGCACGTCGTTGCCCTCGTACTGCCCCTTCTGGTACTCGCTCGTCTGGTGGGTCGCGTTGGCGAAGAGGCTGAGCCCGCACAGGCGTCGTGTCAGCGCGCCGAAGTCCACCTCGCCGACGAGGTCGAAGCCCTGGGTCTTGAAGCCGCCGTAGTTGGTCACGACGTTGGTCTGCGGGTCGAGCTCGATGAAGTCGGAGTAGTCCACCTGCCAGAGGACGACGCTGCCCGCGAGCCCGCGACGGGGATCGCGGTGCCGGACGCCGACCTCGACGTTCGTGCCGTGCTCGAAGTCGAGCTCCTGGGCGGGGTTCGTGAAGTCGTACGTGAACGTCTGCGGGGCGCGGAACGAGCTGTGGACGTTCGCGAAGACGGCCCATCGCTCGGGGACGAGCTCGTACGTCGCCGAGACGCCGGGGAAGACGTCGCTGAAGTCGAAGTCCTTCTCGCCGCCGGTGACCTTGTCCTCGGCGTGCGAGTCGAAGAGGTCCTCGAAGCGCAGGCCGGCCTGCAGGGTCAGGCAGCCGAGCTTCACCGTGTCGTCGAGGTTGGCGGCGAACGCCTGGTTCACGGTCTCGGCGTCCTGGGTCACCGTGCGCGGGCCGCCGCCGAGCGGCTCGTCGAACGTCGTGCGCTGGATCTCCTCGCGGTGGTAGCGGAGCCCCCAGTGCAGCCGGTGCTCGACGCCGAGGTACGCGCTGAACTCGCCGCGGAGCTCGAGGCCGGACGCGTAGTTGTCGCTGTCGGCGCTCCGGACGGCGTTGTACGGCGGGTTGGCCGGCCGCGGGCTCTCGAGGGCGCGGCGGGCGAGCTTGTAGTAGGCCATCGCCTCGAACCAGTTGTCGGCGCACGCGCCGTAGTTGCGGTGGTACGTCGCGGTGCCCCAGTAGGCCCAGCCCTTCCAGTCCACCTCGTCCGGGTTGGTGTTCTGGCTCGGGTCGGCGTCGAGCTCGGCGCGCGTGAGCCTCGAGGGCAGCCCGTGCACGTCGCGCCAGTGGGCGCCGTTCACCGCGAGCCACGAGTCGCAGTCGATGTTCCAGAGCGTCTTCAGCGCCAGCTCGTTCACGTCGAACGCGGCGTCGTCGCGGAACGTGTCGCCGGACTTGTCGACGTAGGTGAGCATCGCGCCGAACTTCTGGTTCGGGGTGAAGCCGCCGATCTCGGTCGTGGACGAGAGGTAGGCGTTGCTCCCCACGACGACGCGTTCGCGGACCGTCGGCGCCGTCGGGATCGGCGGGGTCACGAAGTTGATCACGCCGCCCAGCGTCGTCGGGCCGTAGCGGATGGCGTGGGCGCCGCGGTAGACCTCGGCGGCCCAGATCCGCTCCGCCGTGAACGGGAAGATCGAGATCGCCGTCCAGCCGTAGGGCAGCGTGGACATGTTAAAGCCGTCCACGAGGACCGCCTCGTACTCCGTGAACCCGTTGTCGGGCATGCCTCGCATGTTCAGCGACGGCCGGAGGTGCTCGTCGCCCGAGTAGAGCCGCGACGACACGCCGGGCAGCCGGTTCGCGATCTCGTCCACGCTGACGGGCGTGTACTCGCGCACCCGCCGCGGCGACAGCACGTCGCGCGAGCCACCGACCTCGAACGGCACCGTCGGGCCGCCGTCGAGCCCGAGGGGCGAGGCGCCCACGAGGACCTCGCTGATCGGCCCGTCGAGCCGCAGGGCCGTGCCCCGGACGACGACCTCGTCGGGCGACGCCTGCGCGGCGAGCGCCGCGCGGCGCGCCAGGTCCGCCGCGTCGGGCGTCATCGGCGCGGCGACCGGGGGCGGCGGCGGGGCGTCGGCCGCCCACGCGGCCGGGGCGGCGGCCGCGGCGGAGACCAGGATCGCGAGCGCGGCTCGGGGACAGGGACGACGACTCGGCATGGCAAGCCCTCCGCTCCCGTGACGCAAAGCCGGGTCCACGGCACCGACCGCCGCGGAGGCGCTCCCGGGCGGCGCAACGTCGCGCCCGGGACACGGTCCGGTCCGGCGACGTTCCCGGTCGCGGTCACCGCCACGTGGCGGGGTGTCGCGTCCCGGAGACGACTCCCGCGGGCCGGGCCCGTTTGCGAACGGCACTGCGCTTGCCGACGTCGTTCATGCGCATCACCACCCGTCTCGCCGGCCTTGCAACGGTTCTGTCGTGTCTGTCGCTCGCGCTCGCCGTCGCGCCGACGTCGGCGGCGCCCGCCGCGCCGCGCGGCGCGCTGCGGTTCGCGGTCGCCGCGCGCGCGGGGGCCCACAGCAACTTCACGCCGCTCGTCTACTGGGGCGGGTTCCAGAGCAAGACCGCGCTCTACGAGCCGCTCGTCCGCTTCGACGACGCCGGCACGCTCGTCGGCGTGCTGCTCGAACGCTGGGACGTCTCGGGCGACGGCCTCACGTACCGGCTGACGCTGCGGCCCGGCGTCACGGGCCACGACGGCGCGGTCCTCGACGCGGAGGCCGTGCGCGACCACCTCGTGCGATGGCGCGGCAACCCCGGCAACCGGTGGCTCGGCAGCACGGACCGGTTCGAGCGCATCGACGTCGCGTCGCCGCTCGAGGTGGTCGTGAAGCTCGCGTCGCCGTGGTGTTTCCTCGAGGAGGCCGCGATCGTCAACCCGGGCCACGTCGTCGCCGCGGGGGCCTACGACCACGAGGGCACCTTCCGGCGGACCCTGGGCACCGGCCCGTACCGGCTGGACGGCGACCTCGTGACCGGCGACGCGTTCACGCTCCTGCCCCACGACGGATGGTGGCAGGGCGCGCCGGGGCTCGCGCGCGTCGACTGCGTCCGCCTCCCCGCGACGCTGCGCGAGCACCCCGACCTCGTCGCCTGGGTGCGGGACGGCGGCGTCGACCTCGTCGCCGACGGCGAGGGGCCGGTGGTGCCGCGCGAGGCGCTCGCGGCCGCCGCGAAGGACCCGCGCGTGCGGGTCCTCGAGGGCCCGGGCAGCGGCACGACCTTCCTCCTGTTCAACACGGCGCGCGGCCCGTTCGCCGACCGCGCCCTCCGTCACCGCGCCGCGGGCGCCGTCGAGCGCGCCCGCCTGGTCGCCGAGGGCGAGCTCGGGTTCGCCGACCCCGCCACGACGTTGTTCCGCGCCGGCGTCGCGGGCTGGCCCGCGGCGCGAGCGGCCGCGCCCGCGCCGTCCGCGCCCGCGCCCGCGGCGCGCGTCGCGGCGACGCGGCTGCTCGGCGTGGAGCCGCGCGCGCGACTCGTGCGCCACGGCCGGCTGCTCGCGGAGATGCTCGGGCGCGCGGGCGTCGACCTGCGTGTCGAGTCGCTGCCGACCCGCGACGCGTTGACGGCGCGCCTGAAGGCGGGGGACTGGGACGCCGTGCTGCGGTCGACGCACGGGACGCCGTACGACCCCTTCGTGGCGCTGCAGACGTTGTTCGCGCCCAACACGGGCCGCACGGCGAGCAGCAGCC
>JAEUHO010000534.1 GCA_016795345.1 Planctomycetia bacterium
GGCCCCGCCGGCCGCCGGCCCCGCCACGCCCGGCCCGGCGCTGCCCGGGCCCGCCGCGCCCGGCCCGGCCCTGCCGGGGCCGGCGCTCCCGGACGCGCCCGCCCCCGCGGTCCCGACGCCCGCCGGTCCCCCGCCCGGCGCGGGGCCGGCCGCCGCCGGCACCATCGTCACGCCGCGCGTGGGCGACTGGGTGCGGTTCGAGGTCCGCGCGACGGGCGTCGACGCGACGACCTCGTTGCGATGGACGGCGGTCGCCGTCGAGGCGGCCCGCGTGCGCCTGCGCGTCGAGTCCGGCACGCTGGGCCCGGCGGGCGCCGTGCTCTCCGCCCGGACCACCGAGGTCTGGGTGCCCCTGCCGACCCTGCCGGACGCCCCCGGGACGCCGGAGCCGGTGAGGGTCGGCACGCGCACCGTCGCCGCGCGCCCGGTCACGCGCGGCGAGTTCACCGCGTGGTATGCCGCCGAGGTGCCGCTCGGCGGCCTCGTCCGCAGCCGCGGGCCCGGCGGCGTCGAGCAGGCCGCGGTGGACTTCGGCCGCGGCTCGTAACGCCGCGCGTCGACCGTACGATCCCCACCCGGCAGCGACCCCCGTCCGGAGCCCCCCCATGCGCCGTCCGCTCGCGTTGACCCTCGCCCTCGTCGTCGCCCCCGCCCTCGCGTTCGCCGCGGACGCGCCGGAGCTGCCGAAGCCGCCGACGACGCCGCTGCCGAAGTTCGACAACCCGCTGCACGACGCCGAGGTCGGCGAGACGTGTTTCTACAAGGTGCGCGAGCCGGGCAACGACGACGGGTGGGTGCGGTACTTCGAGGAGCGCGTGCTCGCGCGCAAGCACCTCTCCGACGCCGACAAGGCCCTCCTCGGGCACGGCGACCGCGTGCTCGTCGAGACGATCGAGACGAACGCCGACGGCACGAAGGAGTTCGGGGTGATCAACGACGCGACGCGCTGGCGCGACGCGGACGAGGCCCTGGCGCTCCCCGGCTCCATGAAGTTCGTGAAGGAGAAGCAGAAGGACGAGCTCGTGTACTGCGGCGGCACGCCGCCCACGAAGGCCGTCCGGGCCACGCGGCGCGTGATCGAGTTCCCGGCCATGGCCGAGCGCCCCGACGGCGCCAAGACCCAGCTCCAGATCTGGTTCAGCCACGACGTGCCGGTGCTCGGCCGGGCCAAGCAGTTCCCGTCGATCCGCGACGGCGAGCGGCTCGCGATCTCGTGGGACAAGAGGCTCCCGGCCGACGTCTGCGCGAAGCGCGCCGAGCGCTACCCCGACGAGGAGCTCCTCGCGAAGCAGCGCGAGAAGAAGGAGAAGGACGCCTCGGCCGCGCCGCCGGTCCCGCCCGCCGAGCCCGCCATGGAGGGCGGCGAGAAGCCCGCGGAGCCGGCGATGGACGGCGAGAAGCCGGCGGAGCCGACCGCGCCCGGCATGGGCGCCTGACCGGGCATGGGCGCCTGACCGGAACGGCGGGCCGCGCGCCCGTCAGCCGTTCGCCCCCGCGCCCGCCGGCGCCGCCGGGCCCCCCGCCGGGGCGGCGTCGGACGCCGCGCCCGCGGGGGCGCGGAACGCCCCCGCGATCCCGAGCCCCGCGAGGACGAACAACGCGTCGAGCAGGGCGAGCGCGAACGTCGGGTAGGCGACCGCGACCCACCACGACGAGCGCCACCAGACCGTCATCCCGAGCGCCACGAGCGCGCCGCGCGCCGCGAGGGCGACGCCGAGGTCCACGCCGAGCGCGCGCAGCCCGTCGAGGGAGCCGGTGCGGCGCGCCGAGCGCGCCATGGCCGCGAGGAGGGCGACCCAGACGAGCGAGAACTTCACCACCTGGCTGACCGCGTTCTCCCAGATCTCGGTCGAGATCGTCGTGGCCGCCTCGGTCGGCGGGGCGTCGGGGTGGACCGCCGGCGGCGGCGCCCCCTGGCCCGGCACGACGCCCGCGCCGGTGTCGATGGTCGAGAACGACTCGAGGAAGCCGAGGCCGTGGAACGCGGCGATCTTGACCGCGACGAGCAGCACCGCGAGCGCGGCGATGCCGCGCCGCGTGGGCGGGAACGGCAGCCGCGCCGCCGCGAGCGCCCCGAGCAGCACCAGCGCGAGGACGAAGACCTGGGCGTCGCTGCGCTCGTGGTAGAGCGACGCGAGGCCCGCGCACGCGAGCAGGCGGGCCGCCAGCGCGGCGTCGTCGGACGCGCGCGCGAACGGGCTCGCGACGAGCGCCAGCAGGAGGGCCGCGCGCGCGACCTGGTAGAGCGCCTCCGGCGCCGGCGCGCCGAGGCGCAGCGCCGCGGCCGCGACGACGCCGAGGCCCGCGAGGGCCACGAGGGGGGCGCCGGGCCCGGTCCGCGCGGCGCGCACCGCCGCCACGACGACCGGCGCCAGCGCCGCGACCGCCGCGACGCGCCACCCGAGGCCCGGGCCGACGAGCCACGCGGGGCCCGTCGGGCGCACCGACAGGATCCAGTCCGGCGCGAGGCCCTCGGCGACGCGGCCGCCGACGAACAACACCGCGGCGACGGCCAGCACCACGCGCCACGGGCCCCGCGTCGCGGGATCGCCCCGGCCGCGCCACGCGGCCGCGACGAGCGCGAGGCCCGCGACGACCGCGAACACGATGGGCGTGTGGACGAACGGGTCGAGGAACAGCCGGAGCGACAACGCGAACCCGAGGGGGCCGGCGGTGGCCGCGACGAACAGGGCGGGACGCGCGTCGAACGCGCGGGCGAGGGCCTCGCGGGTCCCCCGCCGGAACAGCGCCGCGATCGCGGCGACGAGGACGACCGCGAACACGACCACCGTCCGCGACGCGGCGGGCCCGGCGTCCTCCGTGGCGTCGAAGGCATGCTGCAGGAGCAGCCCCGCGCCGCCGAGCATCGGCACCGCGAGCAGGCCGCCCAGGGTCAACGTGCGGACGCCGGGCGCGGCGGGCCTCGCGTCCCACGCGTACGCGAGCGCCGACAGGACGACCGCGGTCGCGCCCCCGAGCGGGTGGCGCGCGGCCGCGCCGAGCCAGCCCCCCGCGACGGACGCGAACGCCCACGACGCGAGCGGGAGGACGGCGAGGAGCGTCGAGCGCGGGTGCGCCGGGTGGCCCGCCGCGCGCACGAGCGCCACCAGCCAGACCACCGCGAGGAGCACGGCGAGCCCGCCCGTGAAGCGGCTCGCGCCGAGCACGCCCGCCTCGAGGTCGCGGTAGACGATCACGAGCCGGCCCAGCTGCTCCATCGCCGCGCCGGTGAACGCCGCGCGGCGACGGGCGTCGGCGTCGGCCGCGAGGTCGGTCGCGCCGAGGTCCTGGGCCACGGCGATGCGCGCGCGGAGGAACGCGTCGAACGCGTCCACGCGCTGGCTCGGCGTCAGCGTCGTCAGCTCGAGGGCGGGCGGGCTCTCCGCGAGCGGCGGCATGGGCAGGCCGAGGACCGCGCACAACGTCGGGGCCAGCGCGATCTGCGGCAGCTCGACGCCCTCGCGACGGATCACGCGCGGCCCGACGAGCACGAACGGCGCGCGGCGCGCCCCCGGCTCGCCGCCGCCGTGGGTCCCGCGCGCGGTCACGCCGTGGTCGGCGGTCAGGAGGATCGTCGCGTCGGGGCGCAGGAAGCGGAACGCCTCGACGAGCTGCCGCAGCTGCGCGTCGACGATGCGCACGGCGCCGCGGTAGGCCTCGCCCGTGGCGCCGTGGCGGTGCCCCGCGTGGTCCGGACGGACGACGTGGAACGTCAGCACGCCGATGGCGGGGTCCTTGGCCCACCGCAGCGCGAACGGGAACGACGCGTCGTCGGTCCCGCCCTGGTCGGCGGGCCCGCGGTCGGGGAACGCGATCACGTCCTCGCGGCGGTAGACCTCGGCGGCCCCGTCGCGGCGCGTCAGCTGCCACGCGGCGGCGTCGCCGGCGTGGGCCGCCCGCAGGCCCCGGCGCACGAGGAACTGCGTCACGCTGCCGTCCACGCTGGGCGCGTTGAAGTTGGCGAACGCGGCGTACAGGTCCGGGCTGCGCCCCGTGAGGATCGACCGGACGCAGGCCGCGGTCATGGTGGGCTCGCCCGTCACGCCGATGCCGCGGACGCCCTCGGTCGCGAGCCCGCGCCAGAAGGGCATCGTCGGGACGCCGTCGACCACCTCGTCCACCGACTCCGCCCGCAGCCCGTCGACGACGGCGAGGAGGAACGGCCCGGGCCGCGGCAGCGGCTCGCGCTCGACGATGCGGACGCGCTCCGGCGTCGCGCGCACGAGCCACGCGTCCACCGCCAACCGGCCCACCACCACGAACCCGGCGAGCACGAGCGCGAGCGCGGCGACGACCCGCCACCGCGGGGTCGCCGGCGTCACGGGTTCCACCCGCGCACGACGTGCGCCCAGCCCGCCCACGCGCCCAGCGCGAGCACGAGCGCCGCGAGGCCGTACACGCGCCACCACGTGCGCGCCTTCACGCCGAACAGCCCCGCGCTCGCCTGCGCGAGCGACGCGGCGAGCGCCGTCGAGAGCCCCGCGCCCCGCGGCACCTCCGTGGCGAGGGCGTCGGCCCACCGCTCCCACGCGAGCGAGAACGTGCTGCCGACCACGCCGGTCACGAGCAGGATCGTGAGCGCGAGCGTCCCCGGCGTGCGCAGGGTCCGCGAGAGGAGCAGCAGGATCGCGACGGCCGAGGCCGCGGGCAGCGCCGCCAGCACGCCGGCCACCAGCGGCAGCGCCCGCTGGATCACGGCCGCGCGGTCCGCGGGCCGGCCCGCGGGCGCGTCGCCCTCGAGCGCGCGGTTGAGCGCCGCGGCCGCGCGGACGTAGCGCCGCAGGTCGTGCCCGGTGAGCGAGCCGTGGTGCTCGACGTCGAGGAGGAGCGCGCGGTACCGCGCCACGGTCTCGGGGTCCTGCTCCTCGAGCGCGACCAGCTCGGGCTCGAGCGCGGTCGGCAGGCGGGTCCGCTGCGCCGGCGAGAACGTGAGCCACGGCAGCGCGAAGTAGGCCACGGCCCACGCGACCGACGCGAGCAGCCCGACGACGGCGGCGCGCGAGAGCGGGCGCGGGCGCTCCTCGACGGCGACGACGGTCGGCAGGCCCTCGGGGCTCATGGCCCGCGCGATCCTACCCGCGGCCCCCGGGCCCCCCGCGCACCGTCGTCCCCGGGCCCGCGCGCGCGCTCGCGAGCAGGGCGGTCCCGGCGACCGCGAGCGCCACCGCGTCGACGGCGGCCAACGCGACGACCGGGACCGCGCAGACCATCCACCACGACCAGACGGACCACACGCTCGCCGCCGCGACCGTCACCGCGGCCCCCGTCGCGACGGCGACCGCGAGCGCCGCGACGACGCCGGGCCCCCGCTCGGCCGCGCCGCCCCGCCGCCACGACGCGCGCGCCGCGACGAGCAGCACCCCCCACAGGACCGCGTGCCGCGCCGCGGCGCCGAGGAGCCCCTCGGCCCACGACGAAGGCGGCCGCGCGCCGGCCGCGCCCGGGACGAACGCCTGGCCCGGGTCGAGCCGCCCGAGCGACTCCGCGCCGCCGAGCGCGTGGAACCCGGCGACCGCCGCGAGCAGCAGCCACGCCGCGTTCGCCGCGCCGCCGCGCGACGGCAGCCGGGCCCCGAGGGCCGCCACGCCGGCGAACCCCGCGAGCACCGCGGCCGGCGCGAGCACCGACGTGCCCTCGGCGAGCAGCCACGTCTCGCCCCACGCGAGCTCGAGCGCCCGCGTCGTCGCGACGAACCCGAGGACCGCCAGCGGGAACCCGACCCGGACCCGTCGGGACGCGGCGGCCCCGGCCCGCCACGACGCGAGGCCCGCCCCGACGACGAGCAGCACGCCCACGAGCACCGGCAGGTGCACGATCCCGTCGATCGGCAGCCGCATCGAGCGGACGGTCGCGAGCGCGGCGCCCGCCAGCGCCGCACCCCCGACCGCCGCGCCCCCGATCGCCGCGCCCCCGATCGTCGCGCGCGGCCCCCGCGACCCGCGCCGCCAGGCGACGACGGCCACGCCCACGGCCGCGACGACGGCCGGCACCCCCCGCGCGAACGCCGCCGCCGGCGACGCGCCCACGGACGCGCGGTGGACCAGCAACCCGGCGCCCGCGCACGCGAGGCCCGCGACGACGACGCCGAAGGCCGAGACCGCCCCTCGCGGCGC
>JAEUHO010000551.1 GCA_016795345.1 Planctomycetia bacterium
CGGGGCCAGGAGCGCGGCGGCGGCGAGCGCGGGCGCGAGGCGGCTGCGGTCGGCCGTCGCGTCCCCCGCGGGGCCGGCGGCCGCCGCGGGGCCGCGGGCCGTCGCCGCGAACGGGACGACGCGCAGCGTGCCGCCCGCGCGCTCGGCGGCGGCGCGGGCGCGGGCGGTGAGCGCCTCCAGCGCCGCGCGGCCCTCGGGCGTCGCGCCGCTCGCGTCGTCCGCGAGCAGCACCAGCGTGCCCGCCCGCGCGGACGACGTCTCGCGTGCCGCGCCGGCGAGCGCGGCGAGCACGGCGAGGACGACCGTCGCGCGCAGCGCCGTGCGCACGACCCGGCGGCGCACGCTGCCCTCCGCGCGCGCCTCGAGCAGCACGACCGCCGCCACGACGCCCGCGGCGCACCACGCGGCCGTCGCCGCGGGGACGTCGAGCGTGAGGCGGCCGACGAACGCGACGGGCCCGGCGCCGGTCACGGGTGTGCGTCGATGCGGGCGCCGGGCCGCGTCCTCATCGGGCGCGCTCGAGCACGACGTCCACCCAGTCGGCGTAGTCGTTGGTGTCGGACTCGGCGCCGAAGTCCACCTCGAGCACCAGCGTCTCGACGCCGGTCACGTCGAGGGGCGGGAGCACGCGGGCGGGCTGGCCCCACTTCACGCTGCCGCCGCTCGACCAGACCTCGCGGCCGTCCGCGAGCACGCGGGCCGTCACGTCGCCGCGCAGGTGCTCGAGCGGCGCCTGCGTCTCGCGCGTCGTCTCGTCGCCGTCGTCGACGCCGAACTTGCCGAAGAACCGCGCGTACCGCTTGCCGAGGGGCAGGGAGACCGTGCTCTTCGAGTGGACGGCGATGCCGTGGCGGTAGGTCACGCCCGCGATGCGGAGCGGGCACCCGAGGACCATGCGGTCCACCGTCGCGGCGTACCACGGCGCGTGGTACTCGGCGGGCACCGCTTCGTCGGCGTTCGGCGGCGTGTGCCGGTACTCGAACGGCAGGCGGCTCGCGTGGACGTACCGTCCGCCGCCGAACCGCACCACCGCGGCGGCGGCGGCGGGCACCTTCACCGCGAGCCCGGACGCGGTCGCGAGGGTCCACGTCGCGCCGTCGTACGTGGCGGTGGTGGAGGGCAGCCGGGTGCCGCCCCGCGTCTCCACCTCGACGGTCCGGCCCGTCGGCGCCGCGAGCGCGGGTTCGTCCACGTGGAGGATCGCGAGGTCGGCCCAGCGCACCGTCGACTTCGTCCCGCCGTCGTCGAGGACCACGCCGTCGAGCGACGCGCCCTCAAGGGTCCCCGCGTAGGCGTCGCCCGCGCGCGTGTACGCGACGTCGGCGTTGGGCCGCGGCGGGTTGCGGGTCGCGGTCTGGTCGCACGGCGGCCGGCCGGGCGGGTCCGCCTCGACGCGCCGCACGAGGTCGAACACGAGGCGGAGCGGCGCGAGCCCCGCGACCGCCACCTCCAGGCCGACGTCGTCGGCGGCGGTGACACGGCCGACGATCAGCTCCTCGCCGCGCAGCCCGACGCGGACCGGCGTCCCCTCGCCCGTCGCGGCCGGGGCCGTGGTCCCGGCGAAGCGGACCTCCCGCACGGTGTCGAGGTCGATGGGGTCGGCCCGGCCCTCGAGGCGCAGGGTGGTGGCGGTGACCTCCGCCAGGGGCCCGGCGACCGCCGGGCCGTCGAACGGGACGACCTCGACCGCGACGAGCGCGGGGGCGGCCCGGGCCGGCGACCCCCGGAGCGCGGCCACGAGCGCGAGGGCGGTGGCGACGAGCGCGAGCCGGGCCCGCGGCGGGCGACGGCGGGCGGGGCGCGGAGCGAGGGGGGCGGGCGGCATGGGGGGATTGTCCGGTGGGGGGCGGGACGGTCAAGACACCTCGGGTCGCCGACCACCCGGCCGGTCCCGGCGTTTGCGTGGCGGGCCGACGGAGGGTAGGGTTTCGCTCCCCGTCGTCGGGTGCTCGACGTCGAGTCGTCCGCGGAAGGGCTCCACAGGCAGGAATGGCCGACTCGCCGCCCCTCCGCGTCTTCGCCGCCGGACGTACGTCCACCGGGCGGGTCCGTCCCAACAACGAGGACAACCTCTGGCTCGGGCGCGTGGGCGACCCCGAGGCGCGGGGCGGCGACCGCGAGGCGAGCGGCGGCACGCCCTTCCCCGGCTTCCTCCTCGCGGTCGCCGACGGGATGGGCGGCGCGAAGGCCGGCGAGGTCGCCAGCCGCCTCGCGGTCGAGACCGTCGCCGAGGAGATCCCGCGCCGGCTCCCCGCGGGCCGCACGCCGACCGCCCGCGAGCTCGCCGAGATCGGGATCGCCGCCGTCCGCGCCGCCAACGACCGCATCCGCGCCGACAGCGCCCGCGACATCGCCCGCGAGGGCATGGGCACCACCCTGACCGTCGCGTGGATCGTCCACGGCGCGGTCGAGCTCTTCCAGGTCGGCGACAGCCGCGCGTACCTCCTCCGGCGCGGGCACCTGAAGCAGCTCACGAAGGACCAGAGCCTCGTGAGCAAGCTCGTCGACGACGGCCTGCTCACCGAGGAGGAGGCCGAGCGCCTCCCCGCGCGCCACATCATCCTGCAGGCGCTCGGCAGCGAGGAAGAGCTCGAGCCGAAGCACGACAGCGTGCCCGTCGAGGACGGCGACAAGCTGCTGCTCTGCACCGACGGCCTCTCGGGCCTCGTGAAGCCCGCGACGCTCGAGAGCATCCTGAAGCGCGAGGGTCCGCTCGAGGACCAGTGCAAGCGCCTCGTGGATGCGGCCGAGGCCGAGGGCGGCACCGACAACATCACGGTGCTCCTCGCCCGCCTGGGTCCCGCGCTCACGTCCCGCTGAGAGGCTGTGAAGGAGTCGA